>CBIHMQ010000147.1:0-5636 GCA_966211075.1 uncultured bacterium | reverse complement strand
CGCTTGGCCGCCGCCGCTGCGCGGGCGCGGCGGGGTGCCTTGCGGCGCAGGGGCGCGAGGCCGGTGGCGAGAAGCAGGGCGCTGATGGCGAGGGAGGCCGGTCCCAAAGCCAGTTCGATGTGGGGGTAGGTGCGGAAGTCGTCGGCGCCCGCCAGCTTGCCGGCGATCGCCGCCGCGAGCACGCCCAGGGCCACCAGGTGGAAGCGGCGGTCGAAGCGCGAGGCGAACGCGGTCAAATTCCGCCCCCATAGGGGCCGAAACTGACCGCGTTCGCGACGACGTCGGCGGCGCGGGCGCTCGAGCGCGTAGCCGCGCAGCTCCAGGGTGGCGGCGACGTCGACGGCGCGGTCGAATGAGCCGGCGAGGAGGCGGCGGAGCAGGGGTGGCCAGCCGGCTCTGGCGGCGCCGGGGCCGCGGAGGCGGGCGGCGTCGCGGAGGCGGGCGGCGTCGGCGGCGGCGACCGGGACGAGGCGCGAGACCAGGGTCGCGGTCAGGGCCGAGCGGCCGGCCAGCGGGCGCAGGGCGCGCAGCACCCGGTCGGGGTCGACGCAGGCCGAGTAGACGGCGGCGACGACCATCACCACCGCGGCCCGCAGGCCGATCGAGAGGCCGGCGACGATCGCCTCGGCGGTGACGTCGACCTGGCCGAGCAGTGGCCAGTCGCCGAGCCGAGCCAGGACCGTCTCGCCGCGGGAGACGACCAGGGCGTTGACGGCGACGATCAAGAGCGCCAGCGAGAGGCCCATGCGGAGCCCGGCCCGGACCGCGGTGCGGGCGCCGGCGAGCAGGCCGGCGACGGCGGCCGCGGCGCCGGTCGCGACCAGGACCAGCGGGCTCGAGTAGACGAAGGCGACGGCGACGAGAGCGCCGAGGTAGGCAACCGCGGCGGCCGGCGAGGCCGACTGCAGGGGCAGGCGCCGCGGGGTGTAGGCGAAGGGCGATCTCATCGGCCCGGCAGTGGCAGCGGGGTCTCCTCCCCGGACTCGACCGCCACCGCGTAATGGTCGCGCAGCTTCTCCTCGTTGAGCAGGCTCGCGGCGGCGCGCACGCCGGCTGCCGTGACGCCGGTGACGAGCCAGGTCGGCGGCGCTTCGAAACGGCGGGTCGCGGCGACGAGGCCGGCGTCGGGGCCGAAGCGCCGCGCCACCTCCCCGGATTCGCCGAGGCCCTCGAGCCGCGGCTGGCCGCCGCCTCTGAAGGTGGCGAAGACGCCGCCTTCCTCCACCCCGTTCTCGATCTGCCTGGCGGCGGGATCGCCGCGGAGCTGCGCCCAGGGCCCGACGAGGAGGCGGATCGCCCCGGCGGGGGTGCCGGCCGCTATCTCGACCCCCTCCCGCTCGAGTGCCGCGCGGGCGGCCGCGCAAGCGGGGCCGCCGCCCATGCAGACGACCGCGACCGGGTGGCGCCGGCCCTCGTAGCCGCCCCGGAACGGCTGTGGCCAGGAGCCGACCACGGCCGGCACGTGCAGGGCCGAGGTCCAGTCCCGGTAGTCCCACCAGATCGCCTCGCCGCCCCGCAGCGGGTAGTCGGCGGCCCCGACCGTCGACTCGACGCCGTTGACGTAGAAGAGCCAGTCGAAGTACCGGCCGCCGCGCGAGGCGCTCTCGACGCCGTCGATCGCCTTGACGAAGCGGCCGCCTTCTTTGGTGCCGATCTCGGCGGCGCCTTCGAGTACCCGCATCACCGTGTCGGCCTCGGTGGCGTCCTCGACCTCCTCGGCAAGGACGAGCTCCCGCCCGTAGTCGTGGGTGACCGTCAGCCGGACCGGGTCGAGCCCCTCGCCCGGCCCGAGGCCGCAGCCGGCGACCGCGAGCAGCGCCAGCAGCGCGCCCGCGATCGCCAGAGCCCGATTCAGGCCCATTGGCCTCGGCGGGGATACATCAGGCTTCGGGACAGATGCCGGCGATGCAGACCGGCGCGGCGGCGGAGGGGATTTCCTTGCCGTGGGTCGCCCGCAACAGGCCCGGGGCCGTCAGGGTGACGGTGGCCTTGCCGGCGGCGTCGGTCGGCCCGCTGGCGCCGCTTACGGTGGCGTCGGGGACCGGCTTGCGCTTGCCTTTTTCGTCGTAGGAAAAGACCCGCACCTCGAACGGGGTGCCGGCACTGGCGCTTTCCGGCGCGACCAGGGCGAGCTCGTTCGCGTACGGGTAGGAGCTCGCGTAGGCCCAGAGCACTTCGTCGCCGGGCTTCAGCTTCACCGAGTCGCCACCGACCTGCTGGGCCTTGTGGTTGACCTTCAGGTACCAGGAGGCCTTTTTGTTGGTGATCTTGGCGCTGCCGATGCTGCAGATGCCGAGCCCGAAGCTGAAGGCGTCGGTGATCGAGAGCGGCCGCAGGGCCGGGGTGCTCTTCGAGGCCTGGACGAGCAGGCCCATCGCGGTAGCGCCCTTGATCGTCGCCGGCTTGCCGCTGCCGGCGTTGTCGGCGCCGAAGCAGGTGGCCGACCTGCTCGTCTTCACCGAGACGGTGCCGGTGTCGAGAGCCTGTTCGCTCAACACCTTCCCGGCCTTGCCGACGACGCGCAGCTCGGCGGAGACGCGCTTGGCGGCCGCCGCGGCGGCGGGGACGAGTGAAACGACGATGACCAGCACGCAGGCCGCGGCCAGCCGGAACGGGATGAATCTTGGCATTAACGCCACCCTTTCCTCGAGGGTTGTCTTGGCTTGGCCGGAGGACAGGTCTCCTGGCTCCCGGGGTTGGTCGGCCGCACCTTCCCGGGGATTCCGTGTCGTCCCCAGTGGCTGGCGCGCGAGGCGCCTGCGGCTTCCTTGGCCCGGTCACAGTGGCGGGACCGCGCCGGCTTCGCACCGGACTTCCCTTGACCACCGACCGTATGTACGCCGGCGAGTCTACTCGTCCATCCCGGACCAATTTTCGTCCAAGCGCGCTTTTCGTTCAGCTAGGCTGCCGCCGCTTTAACGAACCAAAGCGTTTATCGCAGCTCATCCATCGACCACACGGAAGCAGGGAGGAAGTCAAATGCGCAGGGGACTGCACAGCCGCCCGGCGGCCCTGGCGATCGCCTCGATCGCCCTCTTCGTCGCCCTCGGCGGCAGCGTCTACGCCGCCCAGAAGATCAACGGCAAGCAGATCAAGCCGAAGTCGCTGCCGGGCAACCGGCTGGCGCTGGAATCGGTGCCGGGCAACCGGCTGAAGCCGGGCTCGGTCTCCAGCGCCCAGCTGGCGCCGGGGGCGGTCTCGGCCTCGCAGCTGGCGCCCGGCTCGGTGACCGGTATCCAGGTCGACGTCGCCACTCTGGGACAGGTGCCGAGCTCGGTCCACGCCGAAAACGCCGACGCCGCCCGCGACGCCCAGACCGCCCTCAACGCCGTCAACGCCCTCGACGCGCAGCGCGTCAACGGCCACAGCGCCGGCTGCCAGCCGGACACCCGCTTCTTCGCCGGCGCCTGCTGGCAGACCAAGAGCAACGAGGCGGCGGTGCCGGCTCCGACCGCCGCCCTCGCCTGCGCCAACCTCGGCGGCGAGCTGCCGGGCGCCCTGGAGCTGGCGGCCTTCTCGCAGCTGCCCGGGATCGTGCTGGCGAGCGGGGACGAGTGGAGCGGGGATATCCCCGTCGTCTCAGCTCCCAGTCTCTACGCAGTTGTGACTGTCGCACCCAACGGCGAAATCACCTCAGCCGCTTTCAGCGCCAACCGCAAATACCGCTGCGTGATCCCGCTCGTCACCTGACGAATCAGGCGTCGAGCAGGCGGCGGTAGTAGCGGTAGTCGCGCCGGTCGGGACGCAGGTTCGAGGCCAGGGCCAGGTGGTGGCGGGCCCTGGCCTTCTCGCCGGTGTGGCTGAGGGCGCGCCCGAGGCAGAAGTGGGCGTAGTCGTTGACGTGGTGGGTCGCGACCACCGCCTCGAACTCGATCGCGGCCTGGGCGAAGCGGCCGGCCCGGTAGTAGGCACGGCCGAGCGCCTCGCGGACCGAGGACTTCTCCGGCGCCCGACGGGCGGCCTCGGCGAGCGGCTCGGTCGCGTCCATGAAATCGCCGTCTTCGAGCAGCTCGATTCCACGCCTGTACAGGGTGTAAGTCGCCTCCGATGCCGCATCGAACCGCATCGACCAAGTGTAGGAGGCCGGTCCAACCGGCTTTTCCGGGCCTGCCGAGGAGGTCACCATGCTACCTTCAAACAAGACCTTTTAATGCGAAATAGCAGCGGAAAAGCATCGAAGTGGATCTGCGACGCCTGCGGAGTCAGCGTCAGCCGCATGGATGGCAAGCGCGTCGCGCTGCCAGATGCCTGGACGCGCTCCCAGGAGGGCACGTTCTGTCTGCTCTGCCGCCGCGAGCGCGCCGCCCAGGCGGCGCTCGAGACCGCCTCCGACGACTCCCTGCAGACCCGCGCGCAGCTACGCCGCGCCGCCCTGATCGAGTTCGAGGTGAGCCGGCGCCCCAGCCACACGGACGGGGCGATCGCGAAAACCTGCCGCTCCTCGGTCTCCGCGGTGGCGGCGGCACGGCGGCGCCTGAAGCTACCGGCGGCACCCGCCCAGCGCTCCCACTCCTAGGTGTAGTTCCTAAGCACGTTGTTCATCCGGACCTCCTTGGAGGCTGGCGGTGTCGAAGCCCCAGCAACAAGGAGGAACCGGATGAAGCTCCACGCTAACGCGCCCCTCGGCCCGAAGGGGAGAGCGACGATGGTCAGGCGCGTGCTCGAGGAAGGGGTCGCGCTCACGGAGGCGGCCGAGGCCGCCGGAGTGAGCGCGAGGACGGCCGGCAAATGGGTTCGCCGCTACCGTGACGAGGGCGAGGCTGGCCTGCTCGACCGCAGCTCCGCCCCCAAGCACGTCCACAACGCCACCGCCCCGGAGCGGGTCGAGGCGATCGCCGCCCTGCGGCGCCTGCGGATGACCGGTCCCGAGATCGCCGAGCTCCTGGAGATGGCGACCTCGACGGTCTCTGCCGTGCTGGGGCGGATCGGTCTTGGCAAGCTCAGCCGCCTGGAGCAGGAGCCGATTCATCGCTATGAGCGCCGTCGCCCCGGCGAGCTGATCCACATCGACGTCAAGAAGCTGGGCCGGATCGGGCCTCACGGAGCCGGGCACCGGGTACTCGGTCGCCGAGCGCGGCGGGACATCACCAAGCTCGACGCCGCCGGCGTCAAGCGCCGCCAGGTCGGCTGGGAGTGCGTGCACGTCTGCGTCGACGACGCTACCCGCCTGGCCTACGCCGAGGTCCTACCCGACGAGAAGACGAAGACGGTCCTCGGCTTCCTGCGGCGGGCGGTCGCCTTCTACCGCTCCCACGGGGTCACCGTCGAGCGGCTGATGACCGACAACGGCTCCGCCTACCGCTCCACCGCCCACGCCCTCGCCTGCAGGTCGATGGGGATCAGGCACATCCGCACCCGCCCCTACCGACCCCAGACCAACGGCAAGGCCGAGAGATTCATCCGCACGATGCTGCGCGAGTGGGCCTACGCCGCCGTCTACGGCTCCTCGCCAGAGAGGGCCATGGCCCTCTCTGGCTGGATCGAGCGCTACAACTTCAGGCGACGACACGGCGCCCTCGGCCACCGGCCGCCGATTCAGCGGCTACGGGAGCTCACCGCGAACAACGTGCCTGGCATCTACACCTAGGAGGGATTGGCGAAACCCGGGTGCGCGGGCCGGCGAGCGCCGGACCAAG
>CBIHMQ010000146.1:0-5636 GCA_966211075.1 uncultured bacterium | reverse complement strand
GCCACCCCAGCGCCCCTGATCTCCTCGATCCGCTCGAGCATCAGTGCTGGTCCTCCGACATGGCGGGCGACGATAGCCGCTGCGCGGCAATCGCAGCCGCGGCGGCGACGTTGAGCGACTCGGCCCCGGGCCGCAGCGGGATCGTCACCCGCGCCTCGCAGGCGTCGAGCACGGCCCCGGGCAGGCCCTCGCGCTCGGCGCCGAGGCAGAGCGTCGCGGCGCCGGACAGAGCCCCTAGCCCGTCGCCGCCGTGGGCGACCAGGGCGGCGCGCGGCGCCGGCGTCTCCCCCACCTCGGCCCGCAGCAGCGGCTGCGCGAAGACCGCGCCCATGCTGGCCCGGACCGCCTTCGGCCCGAACGGGTCGGCGCACTCGGGCCCGAGCGCCACCGAGCCGCCGATCAGCGAGCGGGCGGTGCGGACGATCGTGCCGATGTTGCCGGGGTCACCGACCCCGTGCAGGTAGAGACAGGGCGCCTCGGGCCGCTCGGCCCAGCGCAGCGGCCAGACCGCGATCGCCCGCGTCCCCGAGCCCAGCGCCGAGACCCCGGCCAGCAACTCCGGCTCGACCTCCTCGCCACCAAGCCGCCCGGCCAGGCCGGTGCCGGCGGCAACGAGCAGGATGCGCGGCTCGGCGCCGGCGGCGAGCCCGGCCTCGACCAGGTCCTCGCCCTCGGTCGCGAACAGCCCCTCGCGCTCGCGATGCTTGCGCTCGCGCAGCTTGCGGACCAGCTTCAGCTTCTCGTTTTGGGGACTGGCGATCATTTCGGTGGCTCTGCTGGCTCGGTTCTGTCTCTTCTGCTCGGCGGTTTCTTCTCCTGGAACTCCCGGGGGAACAAAAAAGCGGGCCGTGTTCACGGCCCGCCCGGGAGAGATTCGGTGTCGCTGCGCGGCTAGGCGGCCGCGCCCTCCCGGGCTAGCTCGACAAATCGGCGGAAGGCCTCGCGATCGCTGACGGCGATCTCGGCGAGCATCTTGCGGTTGACGTCGACTTCGGCCTGCTTGAGGCCGTACATCAGGTCCGAGTAGCTCATACCCTCGAGCCGCGCGGCGGCGTTGATGCGGGTGATCCAGAGCCTGCGGAAGGTCCGCTTGCGGTTGCGCCGGTCGCGGTAGGCGTACATGCCCGACCGCTGCACCTGCTCTTTGGCGAACCGGTACGAGGAGTGCTTGCGGCCGAAGTAGCCCTTCGCTTCCTTGAGGACCTTGCGCCGCTTCTTGCGGGCGTGGACAGACCGTTTGACGCGGGCCATCTACTTGCCCCCCAGCAGCCGCCGGACGGTCGGCGCGTCGTTGGGCGAGATGTCGACCGGTTTCGCCATCTTGCGCTTCCGCTTCGGCGACTTTTTCTCCAGGATGTGACTGGAGTACGCGCGACGGCCCCGGAGCTTTCCGGTGGCGGTCTTCTTGAAGCGCTTCTTGGCGCCCGAATGGGTTTTCATCTTCGGCATCGGGACGGGTATTGAAGCAGACCGCGCCCGACAGGTTCTGTCAGGTCTCCGTCAGGACGGTTTTCGTCCGGTTCCCGTCATGACGCCGAGTACGCTGGCGCCGCGATGCGGATCCTCTACGTGGTCGGAACCCGGCCCAACTTCGTCAAGACGGCCCCAGTGGTCGCGGCTCTCCGCCGCCGCTTGCCCGACGGTCGCCACGCGATCGTCCACACCGGTCAGCACTACGACCGGTTGATGTCCGACGTCTTCCTCGAGGAGCTCGGCGTGCCCGCCCCCGACCACATGCTCGAGGTCGGCTCCGGCAGCCACGCGGCGATGACCGCGCGGACGATGGAGCGCCTGGAGCCGGTCCTGCTCGACGAGAAGCCCGACCTGGTGGTCGTTCCCGGCGACGTCAACTCGACCCTGGCGGCGGCCTTGACCGCGGTCAAGCTGGGGATCCCGGTCGCCCACGTCGAGTCCGGCCTGCGCAGCTTCGACATGACCATGCCCGAGGAGGTGAACCGGATCGTCGCCGACCGCTTCGCCGAGCTGCTCTTCATGCACAGCGCCGAGGCGGTCGAGAACCTCCGCGCCGAAGGCATCCCCGAGGAGCGCATGCACATGGTCGGCAACACGATGATCGACACGCTGGTGGCGCTGGAAGGGCGGTTCCGGGCCGCCGAAAGCGCGACCCGGCTGGGACTGGAGCCCGGTGCCTACGCCCTCGTCACCCTCCACCGCCCGGCCTTGGTCGACGGCCCGCTGCTGCCGGAGACGGTAGCCCAACTGGCGGCACTGGCGCGCGAGATGCCGGTCGTCTTCCCCGTCCACCCGCGTACCCGCAAGATGATGGAGAGCAGCCAGTCCGAGCACCCCGGCCCGCTGCTCACCGAGCCGCTCGGCTACCTCGACTTCCTCTCGCTGCTCGCCGACGCCGGCGCCGTCCTCACCGACTCCGGCGGCATCCAGGAGGAGACGACCTACCTCGGCATTCCCTGCTTCACCCTGCGCGACAACACCGAGCGCCCGGTCACCCTGACCGCCGGCACCAACACCCTCCTCGGCCTCGACCCGGCGGCGATCGCCGGCATCCCCGCCGCGCTCGCCGCACGACCATCCGGACGGCCGGACCCGCCTCCACTCTGGGACGGCCACGCGGCGGAGCGAATCGCCGACACGATCGTGGAAGAGTCACCCCAGTAGGGGGAACGTCTTGTACTTTTTCCGCGGCAAGGGCGGCGGACAGCCGCGGAGGTCTTCGGAAAAAGTTAAGTGAAACCCCTACTGGGGTGACTCGTCCGAGTCCGCGCCCGCTTTGGCCCCGTCGTCGGCCAACGCCTCTTTGCTCGGGGCCAGCAGCATGCTCATGTTGCGGCCTTCCTGCAGCGGCTCGGACTCGATCGTCGCGAGACCGTCGAGGTCCTCGTAGAGCTTCTGCAGCAGCGCCCGGCCACGCTCGGGGTGGGCCTGCTCGCGGCCGCGGAACATGATCGTGATCTTGACCTTGTCGTGGTGCTTGAGGAAGCGTTCGACGTGACCCTTCTTGGTCTCGTAGTCATGGGTCGCGATCTTCGGCCGCAGCTTGATTTCGCGGATGTTGACCTGCTGCTGGTGCTTGCGCGCCTGCTTCTGCTTCTGCTCCTGCTCGTACTTGTACTTCGAGTAGTCGAGCAGGCGGGTCACCGGCGGCTTCGAGTTGGGCGCCACCTCGACCAGGTCGAGATCGGCCTCCTGGGCGCGCTTCAGCGCCTCGGAGGTGTCGACGATCCCGAGCTGCTCGCCGTCGGCGCCGATCAGGCGCACCTGCGGGACCCGGATCCGTTCGTTGATCCGAGTGGTGTCGCGCTCTGGCGGGCGCCGATCGAACCTACGCGGGACCGGCACTAGTGAGAGGGCTGGTGGAGCTTCAAGAGGACGAGTCGGGACGAAGGCACGGGTGCGGTCAACGGCGGCGGTCTTGTCGCGTGCCTGCAGTCAAGTTGGGCGGAGTATAGAGGGACGGCGCGGATCGCACAGCGCAATCTCAGGAGGCGCCGGTCTCGGCGGCGATCCGGGCGGCGAACTCGGGCACGGTCATCTCCCCCATCTCGCCCTCTGCGTGAGAGCGAACGGCGACCTTCTCGCCCTCGGTCTCCTTGTCACCGACCACCAGCATGTAGGGGTAGCGGCCCAGTTCGGCGTCGCGGATCTTGCGCCCGATCGACTCCGAGCGCTCGTCGACGCCGGCGCGGACTCCGGCCTCGAGGAGGCGGGCCGCTGTACCGGCGGCGTACTCGTTATGGCGGTCGGCGATCGGCAGCACGATCGCCTGGACCGGCGCCAGCCAGGTCGGGAAGCGGCCGCCGTAGTGCTCGATGAGGATGCCGGCGAAGCGCTCCATCGAGCCGAGCAGGGCGCGGTGGATCATCACCGGCCGGTGCGGGGCGTCGTCGGCCCCCGTGTAATAGAGGTCGAAGCGCTCGGGCATCTGGAAGTCGAGCTGGCAGGTGCCGCACTGCCAGGAGCGGCCGAGCGCGTCGGTGACGTGGAAGTCGATCTTCGGCCCGTAGAAGGCGCCGTCGCCAGGGTGCAGCTCGTACTCGCGCCCCTGGCGCTCCAGCGCTTCGGCCAGCGCCGCCTCCGCTTTCGCCCACTGCTCGCTACTCCCCATTGACTTCTCGGGCCGGGTCGAGAGCTCGACGCGGACGTCCTCGAACCCGAAGCGGGCGTAGAGCTCGTCGATCGCTTCGCAGATGCTCGCCACCTCGTCGGTGATCTGGTCCTCGGTGCAGTAGACGTGGGCGTCGTCCTGGGTGAAGGCGCGGACCCGCAGGAGGCCGTGGAGCACGCCCTCGCGCTCGTTGCGGGATACCCGGCCGAACTCGGCCAGCCGCAGCGGCAGCTCCCGGTAGGAGTGGCGGTCGGAGCCGAAGACGAGGCAGGCCCCGGGGCAGTTCATCGGCCGCAGCGCGAAGCGGCGGTCGTCGTCTTCCATGAAGTACATCTCGTCGCGGTAGTTGTCCCAGTGGCCGGAGCGGTGCCAGAGCTGCTCGTCCATCACGTGGGGGGTGGCGATCTCCTTGTAGCCGCGCTTGCGCAGCTGCTGCTGGACCTCGTCCTCGATCAGGCGCAGGAGCGTCGTCCCGTTCGGCAGCCAGAACGGCATCCCCGGCGCCTCCTTGCGGAGCATGAAGAGGCCGAGCTGCGGGCCGAGGCGCCGGTGGTCGCGTTCCTTGGCCTGCTCGAGCCGCTCCAGGTGCTGCTCGAGGTCCTTTTTGGAGAAGAAGGCGGTGCCGTAGATCCGGGTCAGCGGCTCGCGGTTCTCGTCACCGCGCCAGTAGGCGCCGGCAACGGAGTTGAGCTTGATCGCCTTGATGCGGCCGGTCGAGGGACCGTGCGGGCCGCGGCAGAGGTCCTCGAAGGGGCCGTTGCGGTAGAGCGAGACCGTCTCGACGCCCTCGTCACGGACCAGGTCCTCGATCAGCTCGACCTTGAAGATCTCACCCTGACCGCCGAACAGCTCGATGGCCTCGCCGGGGGTGACGTCACGGCGCTCGAAGCGCTCGTCGGCCTTGATGTGCTCGCGCATCTTCGCCTCGACCTTCGCGAGATCGCCATCGTTGATCTTCACCCCGTCGGGGAACTCGAAGTCGTAGTAGAAGCCCGACTCGATCGGCGGGCCGATCGTCACCTTGGTCCCGGGGTAGAGCTCCTGGACCGCCTCGGCCATCACGTGGGCGGCGTCGTGGCGGATCAGCTCCAGCGCCTCGGCGTCGCGATCGGTGAGGATCGCCACCTCCGCCCCGCCCTCCGGCAGCGGCGCCGAGAGGTCGCGCAGCTCGCCATTCACCTTGATCGCCAGCGCCGCCTTGGCAAGCCCCGGCCCGATCGCCGCGGCGGCGTCGGCGCCGCTGGCGCCCGCCGGCAGCTCCAACGGCGTGCCGTCGGGCAGCTTGACGACGAGCTTGTCGGTCGCGGCCTCCATCCGGGCCATCGTACGGAAGATTTTTCCGTGGAAGCCCCGGCCCGGCTAGCGGGCGGGTCCCTGGCGCGCCTGCCGCACCGCGATCAGCGGGCAGGGACTCTCCGCCCCGACCGGTCCGGTCGCTTCCCAGAGCACGTACGGCGGGGCGCTGCGGAGGACCCGGAGCCCGGAGTAAGGCGGCTGCGACGCATCTCCTTCGGTGACCACGAAACGGACCCCCGGCGGCGCGTCGCCGGCT
>CBIHMQ010000145.1:0-5658 GCA_966211075.1 uncultured bacterium | reverse complement strand
CCTCCCCGCCTGCGCCGCGGCCGGGACGGGCGGCGCCCCCACTCCGACCGGCGCCCCGCCACCGCCGAGCAGCCCCGCCGGAACGCCCAGCAGCGCACCGAGCTCCGGCGCCGTCACCGTCACCGCCGCCGCGACCACGCCCCGCAAGTCCTTCTATTTCGGCTACCGCTTCCCGCGCCTGACCTACACGATCTCCAGCAGCCAGCCGCGGAACGACCTGCAGATCAACGTCGTCAACAGCGCCGGCGACATTGCCAAGACCTACTACCGCAATGACGTGGCCCCCGACGTCGCCAGCGGCGTCCGCTGGGACGGCACCGACAACGCCGGCAAGCCGGCCCGCAACGGCCGCTACAGCTTCCAGATCGTCCCCCAGGGAACCGAAGTCGCGGCCCGCCTGGCGACGACCCAGTCGACGGCACCCGGCCTCGGCTTCGCCTTCTACGGCTACGCCTTCCCGGTCCTCGGCGACCACGAATTCGGGCTCTCCGCCGGCAGCTTCGGGGCCGGGCGCTCCGGCCACACCCACCAGGGCCAGGACACGATGGCTGTCTGCGGGACGCCCCTGGTCGCCGCCCGCGGCGGCGAGGTCCAGTTCTCCGGCTACCAGGCGCTTGCCGGCAACTACGTCGTCGTCGACGGCAAGGGCACCTCGATGGACTTCATGTACGCGCACCTCGCCGAACCGTCGCCGCTGCAAACCGGCGAAACGGTCCGCACCGGCCAGCCGATCGGGGTCGTCGGCGACACCGGCGACGCCCAGGGCTGCCACCTCCACTTCGAGATCTGGACCGCGCCAGGCTGGTACGAGGGCGGCTCCCCCATCGACCCTCTCCCCTACCTCGAAAAGTGGGACCGGTACAGCTAGCCCGCTGCTAGGCGGCCGGGCGGGCGCAGCGCTCGCAATGGCCGCGGAGGACGACATCGTGCTCGGTGACGTCGAAGCTGAGTGACTTCGAGAGCTCGCCGATGGCGCGCTCGAGGGTTGGGTCCTCGAAGGGAACCATGCGGCCGCAGTCGCGGCAGATCGCGTGGTGGTGATGGTGGCCGTCGGGGTCGATGCGCTCGTAGCCGGCGGTGCCGCGGCAGACCTCGATCCGCTGGACCAGACCCAGCTCCTCGAGCTGCTCGAGGGCGCGGTAGACGCTGGCGCGGCCGACCGGAGGCCGGCGGCGGCGCAGCTCGTCGTCGAGCTCGAGGGCCGTGACGGCGCAGTTGTGGCGGGCGAGGGCTTCGACGACCGCGGTGCGGGCGCCGCCGCGCCGGTAGCCCGCCTCCTGCAGGGCGCTGAGGGCGTGCTCGGCCCAGCTGGTTCCGGTCGCGGCGGTCATCTCAGACGATCGTAGCCCTCGCGATCGCGCGCCTCGACGGGCTCAGGCGCCGCAGTCGTCCGAGGCCCAGGGACACCAGGAAGAAGGCCACGATCGCCAGCGCCACCGAGGCGCCGCCGGCGGTTCCCGCGTAGTAGGAGAGATAGAGGCCGGCGAGGCCGGCGAGCACGGCGATCGCGGCGGCGGTGAGGATCATCGGCACGATCCGGCCGGTCAGCTGCCGGGCCGCGGCGGCGGGACCGACGAAGACGGCGACCACGAGCAGGTTGCCGAGGCCCTGGACGGCGACGACGACCGCCGCCGCCAGGAGGACCAGCAGCGCCGCCTCGAAGACCGCCGGCGAGACCCCCAGCGACCGGGCCGAGCCGTGGTCGAAGCCGGTGGCGAGCAAGCGACCGTGCAGGAACCAGAGCGCCCCGCCGACCACCGCGACCAGCGCCGCGGCGGCGGCGAGATCGGTGTCGGTAGGCCCGAGGATGTCGCCGAAGAGCAGGCTCGAGACGCCGGGCGGCGAGTCCGGCGAGAGGGCGAGGAGGACGCCGAGGCCGAACATCGTGGTGACGACGATGGCGACGCCGACGTCCCGGTCGACCCCTCGCGCCCGCGAGACCAGCGCGATCGCGAGCGCCGCGACGACCACCGCCGGGGCGCCGCCGAGCAGCAGGGGAAGGCCGGCCAGCGCCGCCAGCACCAGGCCCGGGAACAGCGAGTGGGCGAGCGACTCGGCCGCGTAGGAGAACTCGTAGAGGACGACCCAGCAGCCGAGCGCTCCGCCGGCCAGCCCGAGCAGGGTCATCTCGGCGATCGCCCGCTGCATGAACGCTTCTTGGAAGGGCTCGAACACGGTCAGTGACGGGGGTGATGGTGCGGAGGGAGGACGGCCCTGCCACCGCCGCCCGGGATCTCGACGATGGCGCCGCCGTAGGTGGCTTCGAGGACCCAGCGGTCGAGGGTCGTTGCCGGCGGCCCGACGGCGATCTGGCGCCCGTTGAGGCAGAGCACCGAGTCCCAGCGCCCGGCCTGCTCGAGATCGTGGGTGGCGATGACGATGCCGTGTCCTTCGCCGGCGAGGGCGGCGATCAGCGCTTCCAGCCGCTCGGCGGCGGCGCGATCGAGGCCGGTGAAAGGCTCGTCCATCAGCAGCACCGTCGCCTCCTGGACGAGGGCGCGGGCGATCAGGACCCGCTGGCGCTGGCCGCCCGAGAGCTCGCCGAAGGTGGCATCGGCGAGGTCGCCCATCCCGACCCGCTCCAGCGCCCGGCGTGCCGAGTCGCGCTCGGCGCGGCCGGGACGGCGCCACCAGGGCAGCCTCGAGAGCGAGCCCATCGTCGCCACTTCGAGGGCGGAGACCGGATAGTCGAGGCGCGAGCGCTCGGTCTGGGGCACCGTGCCGCAGGAGGCCGAAACCCGGAGGCCGCCGGCCAGCGGTCGCAACTCGCCGAGGATCGCCCGCAGGATCGTCGTCTTGCCGCCGCCGTTGGGGCCGAGCAGGGCCAGCCGCTCCCCCGCCGCAAGCGCGAAGGAGACCCCGGTGACGGCGGGCGGGCCGCCGCCGTATCCGAGGTCGAGGCCGGCGGCCTCAATCAGGGGTTGAGCGGGCAACCGCGCTTCCCTCCGGTGAGGCCGCGGAGGACGGCGTCGGCGTTCGCCGCCTCCATGGTCATGTAGGTGGCGCCGTCCGAATCGGCCGGCCCGAGCGTGTCGCCGTAGAGCGTGTAGTCGACCGAGCCCCCGGTCTGGCGGGCGATCGCGTCGGCGGCCCGGGAGTTGAGCGAGCTCTCCGGGAAGACCGCCTTGACGCCCTCGCGCTCGATCAGGGCGGCGAGATCGCTGAGGTCCTTGGCGGAGGGCTGGGCCTGGGTCGTCTGCGAGGGGATCACCGCCCCAACCACCTCGAGGCCGTAGCGGTTGGCGAAGTAGCCGAAGGCGTCGTGGTCGGTGACCAGCTTGCGCTGGCCGGGTGGCACCGAGTCGACGCAGCGGGCGATGCCGGCGTCGAGCGCCCGCAGGCGGGCGAGGTAGGCATCGGCGTTGCGGCGGAAGGTCTCGGCCTGAGCCGGGTCGGCGGCGATCAGCCGGCGCTCGATCTCGCGCACGGCGGCCTCGGCGTTGCGCGGGTCGTGCCACCAGTGGGGGTCGTACTCGGACTCGCCTTGGTCGTGGCCCTCGTCTTCGTGGTCGTGCGCCTCCTCCTCGTGCTCGTCGCCCTCGCCCGGCAACCGCTCCGGGACGACGGCGCCGAGGTCGATGACGCCGGCGTCGCTGCCGCTGTCGTCGACGACCTGGTCGATCCAGTGGTCGAGCTCGTCGCCGTTGACGAAGACCAGTTGGGCGGTGGCGACGGCCTCGACGTCGCTCGGGCGCGGCTCGTAGTCGTGCGGGTCGGTGTTCGGCTGCAGGATCTGGTCGACGGAGACGGCGTTGCCGCCGACCTCGCGGACGAAGTCGCCGATCTGGGTCGTGGTGGCGACGACGTCGACCTTGCCGTCGCTCGACCCGGAGTCGGCGCAACCCGCCAGGGTCAGGCCGGCAAGGGCGACCAGGGCCACCGCTACCGTGCGCGCGACCCGCACCGTCGCCAGCGCCTTCGCCGCTGCGGCGATCGCGAAGACGGCGCCGGCGACGCAGGCGATCGTCGCCCCGGGCGGGGCGTCGGTCTTGACCGAGAGCCAGAGGCCGAGGGCGCCCTCCAGCGCGACCAGGGCGACGGTGGCGAGCTGCCAGCCGAGCAGCCGGCGCGCGAAGAGGCGCGTCGTCGCCGCCGGGACGACGAACAGGGCCGCGACCAGCAGCGCCCCGACGACCGAGACCGCCGGCGTCTACGCCACACCGATCAGCACCAGCAGCAGCGCGTCGAGGAGGCGCCTCTCCCGCGCGCCGGCGACGGCGGAGCCGGGATCGAAGCCCAGGGCCAGCCAGCGCCGACCGACCAGGGCCGAGGCCAGCAAAGTCGCCGCGGCGGCGCCGGCCGCGAGGGCGATGTCGCCGCCATCGACGAGCAGGAGGCTGCCGAACAGCAGGGTCTCGACGTTGGCCCCGGAGCCGAACACGTCGCTGGCGAGGATCACGCCGGCGGCCAGGCAGGCGACGAGGACGAGGGCGACGACGCTGTCCCGCTCGCGGTCCCGGCCCCTGCTCAGGGCGGCGTTGCCGCCGGTGAACAGCAGCGCCGCCCCAAAGGCGCCCAGGCCCGCCCCGAAACCGAGACCGTCGGCGAGGACCAGGCCGGGGAAGGCGGCGGTACCCACCGCGTGCGAGAAGAAGGCGAGGCCGCGCAGGACGATCCAGGTGCCGAGCAGGCCAGCCGGTATCGCCAGGATCAGGACCTCCAACAGGCCTCGCTGCGCGAAGGGAAGCTGGAAGGGCTCGAACAGGGCGTCCACGGACCCCGATCCTAATGAGAATGAATCCAATTTGCTTTTGGACCCTGTAAAGAGCTTCTTAGCTACCAAATTGCGGCTTTTACGACTGATCCAAACAATTACTCAACACGTATTCGACTAAGCAGTAACTCAAAGGGTTACCCCAAAGTCCCCCGACAAACCGCGTTTCCCGAAGGAGCCGCCCCGTGAACCGAGACCGCCCCGAAGTCATCGACCAACGCCTGGTCAAGGCGCTGGCCCACCCCCTCCGGATCAAGATCCTCGAGATTCTCACCGAACGCGTCGCCAGCCCCAACCGGCTCTCCGGCGAGCTCGACGCCGGCCTGAGCCACGTCGCTTACCACACCAAGGCGCTCGACGAATGCGGCTGCCTGGAGCTCGTCGATACCGCCAAGCGCCGCGGTGCCACTGAGCACTTCTACAAGGCCGCCCCCCGCTCGTTCATCGGCGACCGGATCTGGCGCCGCGTCCCCCGCGCCCTGCTCGGCGGCGTCTCCGGCGCCACCCTGCAGAGCTTCATGGACCGCGCCGTAGCGGCCCTCGAGGCCGGCACGATCGACCGCCGCGAAGACACGATCCTCTACTGGATGCCGGTCCGCCTCGACGAGCAGGGCTGGAACGAGGTGACCGCGACGATGGAAGGCGCCGTCGACAAGGTCCTTTCGATCCAAGCCGAAAGTCGCGAGCGGCTGGCCTCCCAGAAAGGCGAGGGAGCGATCGCGGCGATCGTGGGGGTGGCGAGTTTCGAGACGCCTTGGTCTCGAGAAGAGGTGATCTGACGGGGGTGACCGCAGCGGGGTGGTGGGTGGTCGCCCCGGGAATTGATTCGCGCGGCCCCTATGGGGCCGCAGCTCGGATGTTGGAGCGCGAGCTAAAGCTCGCGCAATAAACAGATTGCATGTCGCGCGCCTTCGCGCACATTCCCGGGGCGACCACCCACCACC
>CBIHMQ010000144.1:0-5737 GCA_966211075.1 uncultured bacterium | reverse complement strand
GCTCAACGGCGGCGCCGAGATCGTGCGGGCGGCGGGGAGGACCTGGCAGATCCCGGTGGCGGTCCTGGAGGAAGACCCCGAGTCCTGCGACGAGTGGGCGGCCCGGACCGCAAAGGCGGCTCTGGAGCTGCTTTCCAGGCCCGCGTAGTCAAAGGACTAAACTCGGATATGGATTTAGGTAAATCGCACAGGCGATCGAAAAGGAGCCACCAATGACGCTGAAACTCGGCGACGTAGCACCGGACTTCGAGGCGGAGACCACCGAGGGCCCGATCAAGTTCCACGACTGGATCGGCGATTCCTGGGCGGTCCTGTTCTCCCACCCGAAAGACTTCACCCCGGTCTGCACGACCGAGCTCGGCTACATGGCCAGCATCGAGCCGGAGTTCGCCAAGCGCGGCGTGAAGATCCTCGGCCTCTCGGTCGATCCGCTCGACAAGCACCACGACTGGGCCAAGGACATCGAGGAGACCCAGGGCACGGCCCCGAACTACCCGATCATCAGCGACGCCGACTACGCGGTCAGCAAGGCCTACGGGATGCTGCCCGCCGAGGTCTCCGGCGACGCCGGAGACCGCACCCCGGCCGACAACCAGACGGTTCGCAACGTCTTCGTGATCGGTCCCGACAAGAAAATCAAACTGATCCTCGTCTACCCGATGTCCACCGGGCGCAACTTCGACGAGGTGCTGCGGGTGATCGACTCGCTGCAGCTGACCGCCAACCACCAGGTCTCGACCCCGGCCCAGTGGCAGGACGGCGATGACGTGATCATCTCCGGCTCGGTCTCCAACGACCAGGCCAAGGAGATCTACCCGGATGGCTGGGAGGAGCCGCGGCCTTACATCCGCATCGTCCCGCAGCCGGAGAAGGTCTCCAGCTAGTCGAGGCGCTCGAGCAGGTCGCCGAGGATCCGCGCCGTGGCTCCCCAGATCAGCTGCCCTTCCACCTCGTAGGTGGGAGTGTGAATGGGGATGCCGCGGCGGATCAGGCGGCGCATCGCGTAGCCGTCGCGCAGCACCCGCAGTGAGTAGGTGAGGACCGTCTCGACCTCGGTCGGGTTCGGCTGCAGGCCGAGCTCGCCGGGGTCGGCGACGCGGCCGACGAAGGGCTGGATGCGGTAGCCGGTGACGAAGGTCGAGGTCGGCGGCAGCGCTCCCGCCAGAGCCACCGCGCCCGGGTCGAGGGCGATCTCCTCCTCGGCCTCGCGCAGGGCGGTGGCGGCGAGGTCGGCGTCCTCGGGGTCCTGGCGGCCGCCCGGGAAGGAGATCTCGCCGGCGTGCCGGCGCAGGTCGGCGCGCCGCTCGGTGAAGATGAGGCCGGGCTCGTCGGGCCAGCCGTAGAGCGGTAGCAGCACAGCGGCCTCGGTGCCGCCGTGCGCGGTCATCGTCCCGGCCTCCTCGGGAGTGATCAGCCGCTGCGCGAGCTCGTCCACGCGCGGATCATCGCCCACCTGCATTCCCCTTGTCGCTTGTCGCCCAGAGGGATACAAGCGACAAGGGAAATGGTTCAGATGATCACCTGGACGGTGCCGCCGTCGACCGACCAGGCGGCGCCGGCCACGTAGGAGGCGCGCTCGGAGCAGAGGAAGACGATCGCGGCGGCGATCTCCTCGGCTTCGGCGAGGCGGCCGATCGGGCGCTTGGCGCCGGCTTCGGCGAGCGCTGCCTCGCGGGTGGCGGCGCCGGAGAGCGCCTGGGACTGGTCGAGCAGGCCGCCCGGCTCCATCCACATCTCCGATTCGACCGGGCCGGGGCAGATCGCGTTGACGAGCACGCCGCGCTTCGCGTAGCGGTCGGCGAAGAGGCGCGAGAGCGAGAGCTCGGCGGCCTTGGCGACCGAGTACTCCGGCATCGCCGCCGAGGGGCGCTTGCCGGCGGTCGAACAGACGTTGACGACGCGGCCCCAGCCGCGTTCGGCCATCGGTGGCGCGGCGGCGCGCATCGCCCGCAGCGGCGCCATCACGTTGAGCTCGTACTGGGCGCGCCAGTCCTCGTCGGGGACGTCGTCGAGGTCACGCCACCGGGCCGAGCCGGCGTTGTTGACGAGCACGTCGAGGGCGCCGAAGCGCTCCGTGGCGGCGGCGAGGAGGCGCTCGCCGGCGTCGGCGTCGGTGACGTCGAGGATCAGGCTCGCGGCCTCGCCGCCGCGCTCGGCGCCGGCCTCGGTCGCCGCGGTGGCGGCTTCGTCGAGCCGTCCCTCGTGGCGGCCGACGAGGAGGACGCTGGCGCCCTCGGCGCAGAGCTGGCGGGCCGTCTCGCGGCCGATACCGCGGCTGGCGCCGGTGACGGCGCAGGCGCGCCCGGCCAGGCCGAGATCCACCTAGAGGTCCTCGAGGTACTCGGTGACGATCACCGTCGTCTCGCCGGCGAGGACCTTGTGGACCGGGCAGTGCGAGGCGATCTTCAGGAGGCGCTGGCGCTGCTCGACGTTGAGCTCGGCCGGCAGTCGCAGGGCGACCGAGAAGCGGGAGGGGATGTGGCCGTCGTAGGAGACGTTGACCTCGGCCTCGACCTTGCCGACGTCCCAGCCTTTGCGGTCGGCGTACATCTCGACCGTGATCGCGGTGCAGCCGGCGAGGCTGGCGGCGAGCAGCTGGGTGGGGCGGGGGCCGGTGTCGGCGCCGCCGCGGTCCTCCGGCTCGTCGACGATCAGCCTGTGGCCGCCCTCGAGCTCGACCTCGTGGGTGAGGCCATCGGTGCGGCGGGCGATCGCGCGCATCGTCAGCCCTTGCCGCGGCCCTCGAACAGGGCCGGGTGGTCGACGTCGGCGAAGCGGGCCAGCGCGTAGGCGTAGTCGGAGGCGCGGTTGACGAAGCGGACGACGAGGTCGCGCTCCAGCTCGCCGGCCTCGGCGAGGGCGGAAATGTGGCGCTCGGCGCGGCGGATCACGGTGCGGGCGACGTCGAGCTGGGCGGAGAGCTGGTTGCCGCCGGGGATCACGAACTTCGGCGGCAGTTCGACCTGGGCCATGTAGCGGTCGATCCCCTCCTCGAGCTCGGCGACCATCGCATCGGTGGTGCGGCTGATCCCGTCTTCGAGCCGGTGGGCGGCTTCCGGCGAGGTGGCCAGCTCGGCGCCGGCGACGAAGATGTCGTCCTGGAGGCGGAGGATGTCGGCGGCCAGCTCCGTCTGGTCGGAGCCGCAGAGGGCGCGGGCTACGCCGAGCGCCGAGCAGGCCTCGTCGAGCGAGCCGTAGGCCTCGGTGCGGCCGTGGTGCTTGGGGACGCGGCCGCCGTACCAGAGCGAGGTGGTCCCGTCGTCGCCCTTCTTGGTGTAGATCTTGACCACGGTCGGATCCTACGCGGGTTCGCCGACCGGGCTGAAGACCATCCCGGTCATCACCTTGGGGAAGAAGTAGGTCGACTTCGGCGGCATGTTGGCGTCGGTCTCGGCGACGGCCTTGACCTGCTCGACCGGGACCGGGCGCATGAAGAAGCCGGCGTCGTAGGGGCCGTCTTCGAGCAGCCGCAGGGCGTCGTCGACGCTCTTCGCGTACTCGAGGCCGCGGCGCTCGTCGATGTCGTGGTCGCTCATCCCGGCCAGGCCCTTGAGGACCAGGGTCTCGAGGATCGCCGAGTCGAGGCGGCGATAGGGCTCGGGCTGGCCGGCGAGGCGGCGGTCGACCTCGCCGAGGTCGCGGAGGCGCAGCCGGTAGGCGCGTTTGTCGACGCTGTCGTAGTGTCCGAAGACGCCGACGCCCTGCTCGGCGGCGGGGTCGAGGTGCTCGAGCGCGATCTCGTGGACGTCGAAGAGCTCGCGGAGCCGGTCGTCGAGGGTGAAGCCGGCCAGCAGGCGGTGGGTGGGGAAGACGGTGAGGCCTGGGTCGTCGAGCCCGGTCAGCGACATCAGCGTGTAGTTGTGCGGCCCCTCGCCGCCGACCTCGTCGCGGAAGGCGCGGGCGGTCTCGTAGCGGTGGTGGCCGTCGGCGATCAGCAGCTGGGCACCGGCGAGCAGCTCGGTGACGGCGGCCTGGACGGCCGGGTCGTCGACCCGCCAGACCCGGTTGACGGTGCCGGCTTCGTCGGTCGCTTCGCCCCATGGCTCGGGCGCGAGCGACGGCTCGACCAGCGGCCAGGGGTCGGCGGTGCTGAGCGAGAAGATCGGCGAGAGGTTGTAGCCGGTGGCGCGAGTCAGCAGCAGCCGGTCCTCGAGCGGGCCGGGATGGGTGCGCTCGTGAGGGCGGACGGTGCCGGTCTCGTAGTCCTCGACCCGGACCCGGGCGAGGATCCCGTGGCGGCTGTGCGAGGACCCGTCGGGGGCGACGTAATCCTGGGTCAGCGCCCAGAGCGAGGGCGACGAGTCCTGGACCAGGGCGCCGTCGGCCTTCCAGGCCTCGATCCGCTCCGCCGCCTCCGCATAGGGATCGCCGCTCGGTTCGCTGTCGGGGTCGGCGGGGTCGAATGGCTTCGGCAGGTCGATCGCGACCGCGTTGTACGGCGAGCGCGCCAGCAGCGCGGCCCGCTGCCCCGCGTCGATCACGTCATAAGGCGGCGCCGCCACGGCGTCGAGCGAGCCGACCTTGGCGAGGTCGTAGTGCAGCGCCCGGATCGGTTGCACGTCGGCCATTCGGTCCCAACGCTAACGCCCGGAGCCCTAGAATCGGGAGAACGGGGCGTGGCTCAGCTTGGTAGAGCGTTCGGTTTGGGGCCGAAAGGTCGCTGGTTCAAATCCAGCCGCCCCGATTGTCGACGGCTCGCTGGAGCCGAACCCGGCCTGCGTAGGTATGCCCGCGAGTTCGAACCCGTGGTCAAGCACGAGCCCGAGTCCTCCCGCTGGCGGTCGCCGACAAGCTCTTCGGCGCTCTCGGCGAAGGCGGACCAAGTCAGCTTCTTCGGCAACCCGGCGTTCGAAGGCTGGCGCTGTACCGTTAGGCGGGTTCTCGCGCGGCACCAATCGACCGGGGGAGGCATTCGATGCGGGTTCGGTGCATAGCAGTCGCGGTTCTCATCGCCGCTTGGAGCGCCGCTCCGGCAGTCGCGGCACCCTGGCAGCGGCTGACCAGCCCGGACGGATCGAGCACCGACCAGGTCGGACTCGCGCGCACCGGCGACGGGGTCCTTCACGTCGCCTGGCATCACCCGACGGGGCCGAACACGGCCGACCTGAACCACACGGCGATCACGCGCGCGGGGAGGATCGGCGCCACCTCCAGGATCCAGAGCGGTTGGACGGGCTTCACGAACGCCGCGCTGGTGGTCGAGCCGGGCGGGTTGCGCGCTTTCTGGGGCGGTCTTCGCAGCACCGACGCGAGCGACCCCCAGCGCGAGTCGAACACCGCGCTCTCCG
The DNA here is from genome assembly GCA_966211075.1 of uncultured bacterium. Lineage (GTDB taxonomy): Bacteria > Actinomycetota > Thermoleophilia > Solirubrobacterales > 70-9 > VAYN01. The sequence continues at coordinate 449 of CBIHMQ010000144.1, read as the reverse complement.
TCGACGGCGGCGTCTCGTGGGCGCTGCAGCCGGGACAGGTCAACCCGAGCGGAGCCCAGTCGTACGCGAGCGCTCATGCCGCCACGGTCCGGGCCGACGGCTCGACCCTGCAGGCCTTCGCGGGAACGCTGGGCACCTGGGTCCACGCCGGGCTCTCGCCGGCGACGCCCAACCACAACTTCATGGCCGGTCTGCAGTACGGATACGACCCCAATCTGGCGACGGACGCGGCGAACCGGACGATGATGGCCTGGTACTCGAACGCGGCCGGCCGTCTCGGCGTGCTCGCGCAGGAGGTGAACGCCGACGGCAGCCCTGGTCCCGGCCCGCTGACGATGCCGGGCACGGGCGCGATGGACGTCGGCATGCTCAGCCGCACGCCGCTGACCGCCCGTGCGGGTGGCAGCTTCTACGTCGCCTACCCGACGCCGAGTGGCGTGCGGCTGAGC
>CBIHMQ010000143.1:0-5780 GCA_966211075.1 uncultured bacterium | reverse complement strand
CCACCCTCACTCCCCTCTGACGACGCAGCGGAAGCCGATGTGGCTGGTCGAGCTGTCGAGCGCCTCGCCCTGGCGGGCGGCGGGCCGGTAGCGCAGGCAGTAGCTGGGCGCGCAGAGGTGCGAGCCGCCCTTGATGACCTTGCGGGGGATGTGCGAGTCGGGCATGTTGTGGTCGTAGGCTTCGGCGTCCGAGGTCACCCGCGGGTTGCTGGGCACGCAGCAGGGGCTCGGCGCTTCGTCGGGGTGGCGCGGGGTGAAGAAGTCCGAGGTCCACTCCCAGACGTTGCCGGCCATGTCGTAGAGCCCGTAGCCGTTGGGCGGGAAGGTGCCGACCTTGGAGGTGCCGCGGTAGCCGGAAGCGCCGAGGTTCTCCCATGGGAAGCGCCCCTGCCAGGTGTTGGCGAGCAGGCGCTCGCCGCCGTCGTGATCCTCGTCGCCCCAGGTGAAGATCGCCCCATCGAGGCCGCCCCGCGCGGCGAACTCCCACTCCGCCTCGGTCGGCAGGTCCTTGCCGACCCACGCCGCGTAGGCGGCGGCGTCCTCGTTGGCGATGTGGACGACCGGGTGGTTGTCGCGCCCCCGCACGTCGCTGCCGGGCCCCTCCGGCCGCCGCCAGCAGGCGCCAGGGACGTACGCCCACCAGGCCCGGAAGTCGGTCAGCGGTACCGGCCCAGGCGCCCCCTGGAAGACCAGCGATCCCGCGACCAGCAGCCCCGGATCGATCCCCGGGTAGTCCGCCGGGTCCGGCGCCCGCTCCGCCAACGTCACGTACTCCGTCTCCCGCACGAAGTGCCGAAACTCCCGCACCGTCACCGGCTTCGAGTCGATCCAAAACCCATCGACCTCGACCCGATGCACCGGCCGCTCCTCCGCATAGAAGCTCTCGCACCCCATCCGAAACGACCCACCCTCAACACGGATCATCCCGGAGAGAGATCTCTCCCCCGCCTCAACAGCCAAAACCAACCTCCATCTCCAGGGCCATGCCCCCGAGTCTAGGAAGTACCGCGCACGGGCCGGGGACGGGGACCCCTCCCACGGAGGCTCAAGCGGCGACGCTACGAAGCGCCAGGTCCGCCCCAGCTGCGCGACGGTCTCCGGGGGAGGGGTCCCCGTCCCCGGCGCATGGACCTACTTGATGACAGCGAGGACGTCGCCGCTGGAGACCGCGTCGCCCTCGGCGATCTTCAGCTCCTCGACCTTGCCGGAGCGGTGCGCGACGATCTCGTTCTCCATCTTCATCGCCTCGATCACGCAGATCAGGTCGCCCTCGCTGACCTCGGCGCCCTGCTCGACGACGACTTTGAAGATCGTGCCCTGCAGCGGCGCCGCCAGCGACTCGCTGGAGGCTCCGCCGCCACCGCCGGCCTTGCGCTCGCGCTTCGGCGGTTTGCGGCCGTTGGCCGCCGCGGTGGCGACACCGCCGACCGCCTCGCCGATCACCTTGACGTCGAAGAGCTTGCCGGAGACCTCGACCTTGTAGTCGCGGGCGATGACCTCTCCCCCGTCCTCGCTGGGCTCAGGCGGGGTCGCGTCGGCGGGGGCCGTGGACTTCAGCCAGTCCTTGTCCTCCATCAGGTCGCGGCAGGTCTCGCCCTTGTCCCACTGCGGGGTGGCGAGGATCGCTTCGTGGAAGGGGATCAGCGTGGTCAGGCCGCCGGAGTCGTATTCGGAGAGCGCCCGCAGCATCCGCTTGGTCGCCTTCCCGCGGTCGACGTCCCAGACGATCAGCTTGGCCACCATCGGGTCGTACATCGGCGTCACTTCGGAGCCGGCCTCGACGCCGGAGTCGACGCGGACGCCGGGGCCGGAGGGCTCGCGGTAGGAGTCGCCGATCGGGCCCGGGGCGGGAGCGAACTTCTTGTGCGCCGCCTCGGCGTTGATCCGGCACTCGATCGACCAGCCGCGCAGCTCGACGTCCTCCTGGGCGATCGAGAGCGGCTCGCCGGCGGCGACCAGGATCTGCTCGCGGACGATGTCGACGCCGCTGATCATCTCGGTCACGCAGTGCTCGACCTGGACCCGGGTGTTCATCTCGAGGAAGAAGTACTCGTCGCCGACCTGCATGCCCTCCACCGTGCCGGCGCCGCGGTAGCCGACCGCGGCTGCGGCCTCGGTCGCGATCTTGCCGATCCGCTCGCGCATCTCGGCGTCGACGTGGGGCCCCGGGGCCTCCTCGATCACCTTCTGGTGACGGCGCTGGATAGAGCAATCTCGCTCGCCGAGATGGATCACCGCTCCGTGCGAGTCGGCGAGCACCTGCACCTCGACGTGGCGCGGGTCCTCGAGGTAACGCTCGACGTAGACGCGGTCGTCGGAGAAGAACTTCTCGCCTTCGCGGGCGGAGCCTTCGAAGGCCTCCTGCAGGTCGTCCGGCGTCATCGCCACGCGGAAGCCCTTGCCGCCACCGCCGCCGGCGGCCTTGCAGGCGACCGGGTAGCCGGCTTCCTCGGCCTGGCGGCGGGCGTCGTCGACGTCCTTCGCGACCTCGGTCGAGCCGGGGACGATCGGCACCCCGGCCTTCTCCATGATCTCGCGCGCCCGGGTCTTCGAGCCCATCGCTTCGATCGCCTCGGGCGGTGGCCCGATCCAGGTGATCCCGGCCTCGGCGCAGGCGCGGGCCATCTCGGCGTTCTCCGCCAGGAAGCCGTAGCCGGGGTGGATCCCTTCGGCGCCCGCCTGCTTGGCGGTGGCGATGATCTTGGCGATGTCGAGGTAGCTTTCGGCCGGGACCGCGGGGCCGATCAGGTAGGCCTCGTCGGCCTCGCGCACGTGCGGCGCGTCGCGGTCGATCTCCGAGTAGACGGCGACCGAGACGATCCCCATCTCCTTCAGCGTCCGGGCGACCCGGATCGCGATCTCGCCGCGGTTGGCTATCAGCACCTTCTGGAACACGGCGGCGCAGTCTAATTATCTGTCGGGCAATAGGCTCTTTCGCCGTGCTGATCGAGCTGCAGAGCCACTCGACCGTCTCCGACGGCCAGCTGCCGCCGGCCGAGGTGGTCGAGCAGGCGGCCGCGGCGGGGGTCACGACCCTGGCCCTGACCGACCATGACGCGATCGCCGGCGTCGCCGAGGCGGCGGCCGCGGCGGAGCGGCTGGGAATCGAGCTGGTGCCGGCAATCGAGATGTCCTGCGTGCATCCCTACGCCGAAGACCTGCACGTCTGCGGCTACTGGGTCGACCTCGGCGGGATCGCCCCGGCCTGCGAGCGGGCCCAGCACGAGCGGGTCACCCGGGCCGGCGAAATCGTCGCCAAGCTGCGCCAGGAGGGCTTCGACATCCACCTCGAGGACGCTGTCCGCGAGGCCGGCGACGCGCTCTCGATCGGCCGGCCCCACATCGCCCGCGCCGCCGGCGCCACCGGCGACCTCGGCCCCTTCTTCGAGGAGTACCTGGTGCCGGGCGCCAAGGCCTTCGTGCCGCGCCGCTGGCCGACCGCCGCCGAAGCGATCGAGCTGATCCACGAGGCCGGCGGCGTCGCCGTGATCGCCCACCCCTACTGGGACATCTCGGCGCCGCACGAGGTCGATGACCTGATCCGCTCGCTCGGGGCCGACGGGGTCGAGACCTACTACCCGACCCACTCCGAGGAGCAGACCCGGCACCTGCTCGAGCTCTGCGAGGAGCTCGGCCTCTTCGCCACCGCCTCCTCCGACTTCCACGGGCCCACGCACAAGACCTTCGCGCGCTTCGGGGCGTATGAGACCTACGGGCTCGGCGAGCCCCAGGTCCCTCCTCAGCCGTAGTTTGGCTACCCTCATTAGGTCCACCTAATTCGGGCGTCCTAAAGACTTGGTAGCGCGCCCCAGGCGAGAGGAGCCACGCCGTTGTACACCGTGATGAACGTCGTCCACGTCCACGAGGAGCGCCGGGAGGCTTTCGAGCGCACCTTTCGCGAGCGTGAGAGCCACGTCCACAAGGCGGACGGCTTCGCCGGCTTCGAACTGCTGCGCCGCGACCGCGACGGCGAGTACGTCGTGTTGAGCCGCTGGGAGACCAAGGAGGCCTTTCGCGAGTGGGTCAACAGCGACCTCTTCAAGATGAGCCACCGTCACGCCGAGGGCCAGCTCGCCCACAGCAGCGAGGTCCGCAACTACGACGTGATCGACACCCGGATCCCGGCGTGAGCGTGAGCGCCTCCGCATCCTGGCGGGCGAAGCTCGCCCTGCTGGCAACCGCCTGCCTGCTGGCCGCGCTGGCGCTGCCGGCGAACGGCGGCGCGGCGGCGCCGAAGCGGATCGTGGCGCTCACCCCGTTCGCCGCCAACACCCTCGCCAAGCTCGGCGTCGCCCCGGTCGCGATCGGCCAGACGCTGGGCGGCGCGGAACGCTTCTCGCCGAAGCTGAAGAGGGTCAAGGTGCTGCCGCTCTCGCACCCGAACGGGCCGAACCTCGAGCAGCTGGCGTCGCTGAACCCGGACCTGATCTTCTCCTCGCAGACCTGGGCCAAGGGCAACGAGGCGATGAAGCAGCTGGGGATGAAGGTCGTCCTCCACGACCCGCGCTCGATCAACGGCGCCCTCGCCGACACCTTCAAGATCGGCGCGCTCGTCGGCCGCAAGCACTACGCCCGCGACGTCCTGCAGGCGATGCGGAAGGAAATCCGGGCCGCCGAGAAGGGCGTCAGGAAGCGGCCGAAGGTGATGCTGATCCTCGGCGTCGGCCGCACCCCGTTCACCTTCCTGCCGAACAGCTGGGGCGGTGACGTGGTCACCAAAGCCGGCGGCAGGCTGCTGACCGGCGGGGTCAGCTCCAACTCCGGCTTCGAGCGGATCTCCGACGAAGCGGTGGTCGCCGAAAACCCGGACATCATCATCGCCGTGCCCCACGCCAACGAGGACGACATCCCCTCGTTGACGGAATACCTGCGCTCGAACCCGGCCTGGTCCAGCACCAGGGCCGCCCGGAGCGGCAACGTCTACATCTCCGTTGACAACTCGCTGCTGCAGGCCGGTACCGACATCGCCCGCACGATCCGCAAGGTCCGCAGCGCCTACCTGAAGAACTGACTCAGGTGGCGCGGCGGACCCTGGTTTTCGCGGCGCTGATCGTCGCGCTCGTCGTCGCGGTCGTCTGCTCGCTCGCCTTCGGGGCGGTGAAGGTGCCGATCTCGACGGTGATCGACGTCGTCCTCGGCAAGGGCGGCAGCGCCACCGACACGCAGATCGTCGAGACCCTGCGACTGCCCCGCACGGTCGAGGCGATGCTGGTCGGCGCCGCGCTCGGCGTCGCCGGGGCGATCCTGCAGGGGGCGCTGGGCAACCCGCTCGCCTCGCCCGACGTGATCGGGGTGACCGGCGGCGCCGGCTTCGGGGCGATCCTGATCATCATCCTGCTGCCGGGCTCGATCGCCCTGCTGCCGCTGACCGCGCTCGCCTTCGGGCTGCTGGCGGCGACCCTGGTCTTCGCCTTCGCCTGGTCGGGACGCAACCGCGGCAGCGTCGGCAAGGTGGTGCTGGCCGGGATCGCGGTGCTGTCGCTGTTCACCGCCGGCACCACCGGCCTGCTCGCCGCCTTCCCCGAACGCGCCCCCTCGGCGATCTTCTTCATCGCCGGCGGCCTCACCTCGAGCGGCTGGCGCGACCTGGAGACGGTCTGGCCCTACTTCGCGGCGGGCTTCGTCCTCGTGCTGTTCCTGATCCGGCCGCTCGACCGCCTCGCGCTGGGCGACGACGTCGCCGCCTCGCTGGGCTCGCGGCCGCAGGCGATCCGGCTCGGGGCCGGGATCGCGGCGGCGCTGCTGGCCGCCGCCTCGGCGGCGATCGCCGGGCTGCTCGG
>CBIHMQ010000142.1:0-5866 GCA_966211075.1 uncultured bacterium | reverse complement strand
CACCGACCCCTTGCGCACCCGCCCCCGCCAGCGGACTACGTCGGTGGTCCCGTACTGCAGATCCGCGAAGCGGCCGCGCGAGCGCAGCGGCGAGAACTGGAAGTCGCTGAGGTCGTCGTAGAGGACGCCGCCGTCGAGGCAGCGCAAGCGGACCTTCACCCGCACCAGCGTCACTGAGCCGGGCTCGACGGAAAGCTGGATCCGGAACTTCTGCGCCGTCTTCCCCTTGAAGGTCTGCCCGCCTACCGCGCCAGTGTCGGGCGCCAGCGGCCCGACACAGATGAGCGCCGCCACTGCTACCGCCGCAAGTCGGCGACTCATCCCCGCACCTTGCAGTCGCGGACGAGGACGGAGCTGAGCCGCTTCCCGTCGGCGAAGACGAAGGAGGTGCGTGCGAGCGGGAAGGGGGCGCCGGCGAACCCCTTCGGCGCCGGGCAGCCGGCGCTGACGAAGCTGCGCCGCGTTCCCCGGTAGGCATACCGGCGCGAAAGCGTCATCGTCAGCTCGGTCAGGCTGCCCCAGCTGCCGAGCGCCTTGGGGAGCGCGGCGACGAGTTCGGTCCCGTAGGGGCCGCGCGAGATCCGCTTCTGTGCGAAGACGATGACGAAGGAGTTGGCGAAGGGCCGCTCGGCGTAGATCTGGCCGAGCAGCACCGGCCGCCCTCCCCTGCGGCCGTTGAAGACCAGCAGCCTTCCCTGCGTCGGATAGGGGTCCTGACCGGAGAGAGTGACTTTGGCGGCGAAGGTTCCTTCTCCGACCAGCGAGGAGCGGCAGGCTGCCAGAGCCCGCGAGGTCGAGGCGGGGTGGATCGCGTGGACAGGGCAGACCGGGAGGCCCTGGCCGTCGAGCCGGCCCTCGCGGTTGATCTCGATCCGCAGCTGCTCGAGCTGCGGCGGCATCGTCCCGTCGGTGGTCAGGATCCTCCCGCCGACGTTGACCGAGATCGGGGCCGGCCGCGAGCGCGGGAGCTTCCGCGGGGCGAAACTGCCGATCACGTCGACGCGAAGCTCGCCCTTCTGCACGATCTCGGCCCGCGCGAGAGACCCCGACAGCAACAGCGCCGCGGTCACTATCAGTGCCGCCATTCCCCTGCCGCTAGCGTGCCAGTCCACGTCCGCCTCCTGATCTCGCTTGCCGGTGCCGTCCGCCTCCTGATTTCGCTTGCCGGTGCCGCCGGTGCCGGGACTTGCCCCCGAGCCGGCGGTGCTGACGCCGGCTACGAGCGGCCGGTGGCGCCGTGGAGCCGGGCGCGTCCGACGCCCCCAGCGCGCCGGACGAACCAGCGGCACTCCCGGTCGACGCCGAGGCGGCTGCCGGCGCCTTGGCGGTTCCAACCGAAGAGGCGGGCTCGAAGGTGGCACCGACGCTCGCCGGCGCCCCCAGGGCCACGGTGCATTTTCCGCTCCCCGCGCAATCGCCACTCCAGCCGGCAAAGACGGAGCCGGGGTCAGGCACGGCGTTCAGGGTCACCTGCGCGCCGGCGTCGAATTCGGCGGCGCAGGCGCCGGGGCAGGCGATCCCCGCCGGAGCGCTACCGACCGTGCCGCTGCCGTCACCGGCCGTCGTCACCTCCAGCCGCTGTCCGGCGACACCGGGACCGAAGGCGTAGAGCGCCGATTCTTCGAGCTTTTCCGACCCTCCCGCCGATCCCATCTCCGAGTTGCCGGTGGTCACGTAGACCCGCCCCTGGGTCGCGGTGGCGGAATTGTCGACGGCGATCCCGCTGGGAGAACCGAACCAGAGCGGGCTCGGCGACGCCAGGGTCCCACGGTGCTCGCCGGCGGCGTTGAACTCGGCCACCCAGGCGCGGGGGTGTTCGTAGAGGTCGCCCTGGGCGTTGTAGGCGACGTAGAGATGGCCATCGGAGTCGTCGACCGCCAGCGCCGCATCGCTCAGGGTCGGGAAGTGGCCCTGCGGGGTCCCGCGGCCGTCGATCGACATCACCGGCGTCTGCAGGCTCACCGCCGGATCGAAGACCTTGACGGTGTCGTCGGCCGCCTCGGCGACATACACATAGCCCGCGCTGCCGGGGAAGGAGGAGATTGCGACCCCATAGGCGTCCTCCAGGGTCCCGACCCCGATCCGGCCCAGCTCCGTGCCGTCGGTGGCGTCGAGGATGGCGATCGAGGTGCGGTCGTCGACCAGGACCCGGTTGCCGACGGGGTCGTAGGCGACCCCGGTCGGGTCGGCCTCGTCGATCGCCACGCCCGCCCCGAAGGCGGTTTTCGACGCGAGCGGAAAGGCTGCCGGCGTGTAGCCCAGCACCTGGCGGTGGTAGTCGTTGACGAACAACCGGCCGCTGGAGGCGACCGCCAGGCCGCAGGGTCCGTCGATCGGGTCGACGTCGAGGAGGCGGGTGAGCAGACTGCCGCCGGAGGTGAAGACGTCGACGTCGCCGTGGTAGTAGTCGGAGACGTAGACGTTGCCGCCGGCATCGACCGTCAGCCCGCACGGGTTTTCGAAGTACTCGAAGAGCCCGGGTTTTTCCGCGAACCGGTAGACGGAGAAGAGGAACGGGTGATTCGCGGCGGCGACGGGCGAGGGCGTGCACAGTGCCACCGCCGCGACGGCGGCCAGCACCATCCCCGCTCTCCGGATCGCGGAGCTCATCGCCCGCCTCGGTTCCCGTTGCGATGGCCCGCGCCGCGTCGGTGGCCCTTGCGGTGCTTGCTCCGCTTGCGCAGCTTGCGGCAACGCTCGCCGCGGAGCTGGGAGCTGAAGGCCGCGCCGCGGTTGTTCTGCCCGATCGCCCGTACGGTCGCGAACGGCGGCACCTTGCAGACGTTGGCCGAGTTTTCCAGCAGCCCGTGCCTGCCGCCGCGCAGGACCATCACGAACCGCGTCAGCGGGGCGTCGGGAAGATCGGTGAATTCGGTCTTGATCCCCCCGTGTGCCGGGCCGATGCGCCCCTCGACGACGATGTGGACGGCGCCGCTGTAGAGCGAGGCGACGAGGTCGGGCAGCCTGTTCTTCGACGAACGCAGGTAGACGGCGCCCCGCAGCGGCTCGTCGAAGAGCGGCGTGAACGCGGTCGCCCGGCCGTAGACGGAGCTGGCGGGGCACTGCTGCGCCTCGAACTGCACCATCGTGCAGATCCCCCGGATGTGGTTCTGCGCGAGGAACAGCGAGTGCGGCATCGTCACGTTGAAGTCCTTCAGGTTTGCGTCGCCGGGCCGGCCCTGGACGACGGCCTGCAGCGACGGGTAGTCGCCGCGGCGAACCCCGCCGCGGAGCTTCAGTCCCAGCTTCGGCCTATAGTCGAGGGTGCCGCAGTTGAGCATCTGGAAGTGGACGGCGGTCGTCGCGGTCGAGTCGTCGCCGGCGTCGTCGAAGCGGGCGCCGGACCCGGTCAGGGTCGAGACCAGCCGTGCCGGTTCGCAGCTGGTCGGGTTGCGGACGAACTCGGGGCGGTCAACGTAAACGCGGATGTCGCGCAGGTGGAGAGGGATGCCGTCAAGGATGTGGGGGATCCGGTCCGAGGCCCTGGCGTCGATCGCCAGTTGGGCGGTGCGGGAGTTGACCGAGAAGCCGTCGCGGATTACCACCGTGCCGAGGTCGAAGGGCCCGACCGTGGCCGCGTTGACGATCGCCAGCGAGAGCGGCGCCCCGCGGTAGGGCCCGGCCAGATAGATCTTCCCGGGGGCGTAGGTGAGCGCCGGGCCGACCCCGTAGCCGGAGACCGCGCTGCCGACCTGGCTCGCCGCCGGGCAGGAGGGATCGGCGGTCTCGGCGGCCCCGCTCCTGGTCCGCGCCCTCGCGATCGCCGCGTCGGAGCAGAACGGGATCCCCGCCAGCTTGCCGCTGATCCCCCGCGGCAGCTCCAGCGAGTAGGAGGTGATCTCCTGTTCGGTGTCCTGCCTGGTCAGGTGGACGAAGTAGGGCGTGTAGGAGCCGGCGTTCGAGTTGAGCGCGCCGGCGCTGGCCTGGGGCGAGAACGGCGGCGCCCCAGCGGCGGGGCAGGGACCGCCGCCGACGCCGCGCTCGATCTGGGATTCCGAGGTTGCCCGCGCGGTCTGCGCCGTCCCCACCCACGGCGTCATCTCGATCAGCGTGTAGTGGGTGCCGCAGCTCGACGGCGTGATCATCGGCGCCCGTTGACCTTCGCGGAAGTTCATTTCGAGGTTGGTGTACGGCAGCTCCGGCAGGTCGTCGAAAACCGCTGTCAGGCGCCCGGTCCCGGGGTCCGGGTCGAGCCTGCCGGGCAGCGTCACGAGGACGCCGCGTTCGGGCGCCCGGCCGACCAGGTAGATCGCCAGCAACGAGTCGAAGGGGTTCTCCGCGCCGGGGGCCGAGGTGCCGGGGTCGTCGGGTTGGGCCAGGTAGATGGCGCCCTCGATCCGCTCGTCGAAGAGCGGCGTCTCCACCCTGAAGCTGCCGATCTTGGCGGCGTTGGGGCAACCTTCGCCCTCGGCCGAGCGGGCGGTCTCGCGCGCGTACTCGGCTGGGGTGCAGACGCCGAGGCCGGCGCCGACGGAGGGGTTCACGGTGACGCCCTCGGGCAGACTCACCACCGTCCTGCGGGCTTGCGACTGCGCCCGGAAGCGGGGCTCCAGGAAGGCTTCGTTATTGGTCGTCAGCTGGAAGTTGAAGCCCGTCGCCGAGGAGGCCTTCTTGTCGGTCAGCCTGCCGACGGGGTGCGGGTCGAAGATCAGGCCGCCGCAGCCCTCGAGCGCGGCGGGGTTGCCGGAGGCATCGCGGTTGACCGCGGTCGTCGCCACCTCCCCGCCCTGCTGCCAGGCACGCGCCCGGGCCGTGAACGCGAGCGGCTCGCCGCAGGTGGTGGGCAGGGTCAGGTAGGCGAGCGGTGGGTTGCCGCTCGGCGGACCGACCGAGCATTTGGCCCAGGGGAAGCCCGGCTCGGCCTCGTTCAGGCAGTTGCCGCGTTCGCCGTTGTGGCTGACCCCCCAGGGGACACCCCAGAGCGTCAGCGAGACGCTCCGCAGATCGAGTCCCTGCGGCAGGTCGGTGGCTTCGAGGGTGAGGCCGTAAGTGCCATCCTCGCTGCGCCGGACCCTCGAGCTGAGCACGATCTGCTCCCCGAACGGGGCGAACCCGATCCGCGAGGGAACGCCCGGCGGGGGCGCCAGGTTGAAGACCCCGAAGCGGCGGGGCTCGCCGCCGTCGACGCTGGTCCCGACTTCGACCACGCCGACCTGGGTGACGGCCGGGCAGCTCTCGCCGGACTCGCTCGCTTCGAAGGGGGACTGGCGCGGGGTGTTGAACTGGACGGCGCCGCACTTTGGCAGGGCGGCGGGATTTTCCAGCAGGCCGTGGGGCAGTTCGATCCGGAGGTCCCGGAGGTCCCCGTCGGGGAAGGAGACGCCGGGCTGGCCCTCGAACGCGCCGCCCTCGCGCAGGCCGACATCGAAGTTGAGCTGGTAGGGATGTGCCCCCGCGAGGGTCGCCGCCGCGCCCCCTTCGGCGATCGCTTCGACGGCGAAGCCGGCGGCGCCGGGGAGGAACCCGAAGCCGGCGGTGGTGGCGAAGCTGGCCTCGGGCCCGGTGACGGTCCCCGAGGCGTTCGTCGCCCGGACCCGGAAGCGGTACTCGGTGGCCGGGGAGAGGCCGGCGACCGCGACGCTGACCGGACGGGGACCGGAGCCGCTTCCGGCGCTCTCGTCCGGGGTCGCGACGGCGGCGGCAAACCCGCCCAGTTCGAAGGTCGATTGCGCCACGTATTCGAACCGGTAGGTGGTCGCCAGCCCTTCCGGGTCGACGGTCGACTTCAGCAGCGCCGAGACGCCCTGCAGGTTGGCGACGGAGCCGGAGCCGACGCCGGGGGCGGCGGCGGCCTTCGCGGGCGCGCCGAGGGCGATCGCCGCCAGCGCCGCGAGCAGGAGCGACCCGGCCCTCGCCGAGCCCGCCC
>CBIHMQ010000141.1:0-5918 GCA_966211075.1 uncultured bacterium | reverse complement strand
GCCGAGGAGCCGCCAGGAGGAGTTCGACGCCGAGCTGCGGGCCGAGGTGCGCCAGCTGGTCGTCGCGCGCAACGAACGGCGGCTGCGGGCGGGACAGGCGCCGCTCGACGTCGAGGCCGAGACCGAGCGTCAGCTTGCCGATCTCGTAGGATCGAGCTGATGCCCGACGGCGCCGACGAGAACCTGTACGAGGTCGAGCAGCTGCTGGTCCAGCCCGGCACCTACTTCAACCCGCAGACCGAGGTCGTGGTGGTCGTCGACGACTCCGCCTCGATCGACCAGGAGGTCTTCAACATGGAGGCCTACGAGGGTGCGGACTGGGTGCGGCTATCCGAGGAGACGCCGATCGACGAGGACGGTCGCGACCGCATCCTCGAGACCTTCCAGACCCACTACCACCCCGGCGCCGGCGGCTCGCTCTCCGAGACCGCGCTCGAACAGGGCGACGAGGAACGCGACGAGGACGAGGACGGGCAGGAGCCCGGCCGCGAGGACTGAGCGGCTCGCCGCCGCTTCGGCTAGCCTGCCGCACCCGATGCTCGAGCCCGGCGACAGAGCGCCCGCATTCACGCTGTCCGACCAGGACGGCAACAAGGTCAAGCTGACCGAGCTGAAGGGCGAGACGGTCGTCGTCTACTTCTACCCGCGGGCCGAAACCCCAGGCTGCACCACCCAGGCCTGCGGGATCCGCGACAGCAAAGCCGAGTACAAGAAGCTGGGCGCCCGGGTGCTGGGGATCTCCCCCGACGAGCCTGAGGCGCTGAAGAAGTTCGCCAAGAACCAGAAGCTCAAATTCACCCTGCTCTCCGACCCCGACCACAAGGTCGCCGAGAAGTACGGGGCCTGGGGCGAGCGCTCGATGTACGGGAAGAAGTACATGGGCATCGTCCGCTCGACCTTCATCGTCGCCCCGAACGGCAAGATCGCCGCCGCCTTCCCCAAAGTGCAGCCCAAAAAGCACGACAAAGTCGTGCTGAAGGCTCTGCGCGAGCTCGCCGACGCCTAGCTGGCCGCGCTCAGGCGCTGGCGACTACGGCGACGATAAAGGCGATGTAGAGCCCGAACCAGACGACCACCGAGGGGAGGTTGAACTGGCCCGCTCGGTGGAGGCTGAGGTAGGCGACGATGCCGCCGGCGACGCCGAGGGCGATCGAGAGGAGCGCGTTGCCGGTCAGGTCCCAGTCGGTGAACATCAGGCCGATCCCGACCGGGATCGTCGACTGGAAGACCATCGCGCCGCTGATGTTTCCGAGCGCCAGGGCGTCCTTGCCTTCGCGCACCCAGAAGAAGCTGTTGACCTTCTCGGGAAGCTCGGTCGCCAGCGGGGCCAGGATCAGGGCGAGGACGAGGGCCTCGACGCCGAGATCCTCGGCGACTTTGAGCAGCTCCTCTACGAAGAGGTGGGCGCCGCCGACCATCGCCCCCAGGCCGACCAGGAGCTGGATCACGCAGAGCAGCAGGGCCGGGTTCTCGGCACGCTCGGGGCGGCGCTCGAAGATCAGGGGGTTGAGGGTCTCCTCCTACTGGAGGTCGCCGCTGCTGCGCAGGGTGCGGACGACGTAGACGACGTAGGCGCCGAGGAAGACGATGCCGAGGGGGATTCGCAGCTCCGCTGGCGGCCCCCAGGCGAGGGCGACGGCGAGCGTGAAGAAGACGAGGAAGAAGAGCAGGTCCCGCTCCAGGGTGGGTGCGTGGGCGTCGAGGTGGACGCCCTGTTTGCGGCGCTCGCGGTAGGAGTAGGCGAAGAGGCCGACCAGGCCCATCGCCAGGGTCGCCAGCAGGAAGGGGGCGCCGACGATGGCACCGACGGCGACGTCTTCGGAGCCCTCGGTGACCTTGACGAGGGCGACGATCGCGATCAGCGTCTCCGGCATCGCCGTACCGACGGCGGCGAGGATGCTGCCCACCGCTCCCTCCCCGAGCGCCAGCTTGTGGCCGATCCACTCGACAGCGTTGGTGAAAAGGAGCGCCCCGGTGAGGACGATCGCGAAGCTGATGAGGAGGAGCAGGAATTCGATCGGGCGAGCCTATGTGAAGCCGGCGCCCCTCGCGGTGAGGCGAGGCGGCGCCGGGATCTCAGCCTGAATGGCGACCCTCGCTAGCCGGCGAGGTTCGCGCACTTCTGCAGGTCGGTGGGCGTTTCCGCCCCCTTCAGGCAGCTGAGGTATTCCTGCTGGCTGGCGCCCGCGCCGCCGGAGGCCGAGCCGCCCCCCGAGCCCGAACCGGAGCCCGGCTCGACGGCGCCCTCCATCAGGCCTTCGAGCAGTCCCTCGAAGCCGCCTTCGCCCTGAGCCGCTTCGAGCAGTTCGAGCGGGTTGACGTCGAGCTGCTGGAAGAGACCTTCGAGCGGCTTGGCGTTGGCGGGGGCGGTGATCTCCTGGTCCTCGTTGACGCCGCTCAGGGTCAGTTCGAGGTCGACCTGGACGTTTTCGTTGCTGCCCTTCGGTTCGATCGCCAGTTCCGCGACCAGCTTGCGGACGATGTCGTCGTCGCCGACGTAGATCTCGGCGTGGGCTTTCTTGACCGCGCTCGTCACTTCGCCCTTCGCCTCTTCGAGTTCGCCGATCGGCAGCGGGCCGGCCGCTTCCAGCTGCGAGCTGCAGGCGGGGTTTCCGCTGAGCTTGATCAGCGCGTCGATGGCGCCGCCGACGTTGACGTCGCCGCTGATCTTGCTGGTGCTGGTGCCGTCGACGTCCTCGCTGCCTTCGTTTTCGAGGTTCTCGAAGAAGTCGCCGAACTGGAGGCCCTCGGCGGCTTCCTGGCAGGCGCTGAGGTCGGCGTTGCCGGCTTCTTCGCCACTGCCCTGCTGGGCCTGTTCGAAGGCCGACTTGACGAACCCGAAGGTGGTCGGGTCGACTTCGTACTCGGTGCCCTTGTAGTTGACGAAGGCGCGGTCGGGGAGCAGCGTGACGCCGCCCTCGAAGGCGACGTCTTCGCCCTCGAGGGAGCCGTTGGCCCTGGCGGTCAGGGCCAGTTCCGGCAGCGCCTGCTTACCGTCGTTGCCCTGGAACGGGCCGGAGAGGCTGACGTCGAGGTCGCCGCCTTCCTCGCCGGTCGATTTGACGCCGAGCGCGAGGTCGAGGTTGCCGCTTTCCACCCCTTCCAGCGTCGCGTTTTCGACGACCTTTTGAGGGTCTTCGTCGCTGTTGCTGCTGCTGCCGCAGGCGGCGAGCGTGACCGCCAGCGCGACCAGCGTCGCCAGCAGCCCGAAAGTGCGGAAACGGCTCAAGGGAATATCGCTCCTCGTGATTCGAAGATGGGTGAACCGCGCATTCTAGGGCGGTGGCGGTGGCTCCTGCCCCCAGCGCCGCATCCCGGCTTCGATCTCCTCGCTGACGGTGCGGACAACCTCGACCCGGGCGTGGCGCTTGGACTCGGCGGCGACGAGGTGCCAGGGCGCGTGGGGGCGGTCGGTGAGGTCGAGCATCTCCTCGACCGCGACCTCGTACTCGGGGCGCTTCTCGCGGTTCTCCCAGTCTTCCGGGGTCAGCTTCCAGGACTTGAGCGGATCGCGGGCGCGCTGTTCGAACCGCTTCAACTGCTCCTCGGGGGAGATGTGGAGCCAGAACTTGACCAGGATCGTGCCCTCGTCGGTGAGCATCCGCTCGAAGGAGGAGATCTCCTCGTAGGAGCGCGTCCACTCCTCGCGGCTGGCGAAGCCCTCGACCCGCTCGACCAGGACCCGGCCGTACCAGGAGCGATCGAACACCGCCATCCCGCCCCAGCCGGGCAGCGCCGGCCAGAAGCGGTGCAGGAAGTGGTGGCGCTTCTCGTCGGCGCTGGGCGCGGCAAACTGGGCGACGCGGACGTGGCGGGGGTCGAGCGGCGCCACCAGGCGTTTGATCGCGCCGCCCTTGCCGGAAGCGTCCCAGCCCTCGAAGAGCATGCAGAGCGGCGGGCCAAGCCGCGGCTCCTCGCCGATCAGGCCGCCGAGGGTGAGGCGCAGCTGCGCGAGCCGCTTCCAGGCCTCGCGGAGCTGGCGCTGCTCCTCTTCGGCCCGCAGCGAGGGGGTCAGGTCGACTTCGTCGAGGCGGCCCACGTTGCGATCGTAGACCGGGACCGGCCTATTCGCCGAAGTCGCCGCTGGTTTCCTCGATCGGCGTCGGGCGGTTGTCGGTGGTGAGGTTGGCCGCCAGCGGGAACAGCAGGGCGCCGAGGAAGATGAGGATGACGCCGACGGCGACCAGCAGCCGGGTGCGGCTGAGGTGGCCGAGGATGCCGACCGCGAACCCGATGAGCATCAGGGCGACGTAGGGGCCGGGGCTGCGCGGGAAGAGCTCGGCGAGCGGCAGGGAGATGGCGAGCACGGAGCGGTGATTATCATCGCCCGCATGTCCGATGGCTCCGTAGCCGCGACGAAGGAGGCCCTGGCCGGGGTCGGCTACCTGGCCGACGAGCCGGCGGCGCTGGTCTCCTTCCTGGCCCAGAAGCTGGGCAAGCCGGTCTTGGTCGAGGGCCCGGCCGGGGTCGGCAAGACCGAGCTGGCGAAGGCGCTCTCGCGGGCGACCGGGCGCGAGCTGGTGCGGCTGCAGTGCTACGAGGGCCTCGACGAGTCGAAGGCGATGTACGAGTGGAACTACCGCAAGCAGCTGCTGCGGATCCAGGCCGGCGGCGCCCAAGGTGGCTGGGACGACGTCCAGGACGACATCTTCAGCGAGGAGTTCCTGCTGACCCGGCCGCTGATGCAGGCGATCGCCAGCCCCGAGCCGGTGGTGCTGCTGATCGACGAGATCGACAAGACCGACCAGGAGTTCGAGGCGATGCTGCTCGAGCTGCTCTCCGACTTCCAGATCACGATCCCCGAGCTGGGCCGGATCGAGGCGAAGACGATGCCGATCGTCGTCCTCACCTCGAACGACTCCCGCGAGCTGACCGAGGCGCTGAAGCGGCGCTGCCTCTACCTCTGGCTCGATTACCCGGGCCTCGAGCGGGAGATGGAGATCGTCCGCCTGCACACCCCGGAGCTGCCGGAGGCGCTGACCCGGCGGCTGGTCGAGGTGATCGACATGGTCCGGGCGCTGGACCTGAAAAAGCCGCCCTCGATCGCCGAGTCGATCGACTGGGCGCGGACGCTGCTGCTGATGGGCGCCGAGGACATCGACCGCGAGACCTTCGAACAGTCGATGTCGATCATCGTCAAGCACCGCACCGACATCGACCTGGTCGCCGAGCGGGTTGGGGTCAAGCTCGCCGGGCCGGCGGGCGCGGTGGCGCCGCCGACGGCGGGCTGAGGCCGGTGGCCGGCTCGCCCTACGGGCCGCAGGCCGACCCGGGGCCGCCGGGGCTGGCGCCGAAGCTGCTCGCCTTCTGCGAGGAGCTGCGCGGCGAGGGGGTCGCGGTCGGGACCTCGGAGATCCTCGACGCCTTCGCGGCGCTGGAAGAGGTGCCCTGGACCTCGCAGGCCGACTTCCGCGAGGCGCTGGCGGCGACGATCGCCAAGTCCCAGGACGACCGCCGCGTCTTCGAGCTGCTCTTCGACCGCTTCTTCTTCCGCGCCGCCGAGGCGGAGGCGGTGCGGCGCGGCGTCAACGAGAGCGAGGCCGAGGCGGAGGGCGGCGCCGGGACCGAGCTGGGCGCCGGCGAGCGGCTCGAAATGGACGCCCTGCGCGAGCAGGTGCGGGAGGCGATCGCGGCCGAAGAAGACGACCGGATGCGGGACCTGGCGCGGCTGGCGATCGCCGCCTTCGGGCGCGCCGAGGGCTCCGGGGTGGTCGGCGTCGACGTGCAGCGGATCCGCCGCACGCTGGGCCTCTCGGCCGGGCAGCCGCCACCGCCGACCGGAGAGGGCGCCGAGCCGCCGCCGGCGATCGACCGCGACAAGCTCAACGCCTTCGAGAAGCACCTGCGGCGCGAGCTCGAACGCGACCTGATCGAGCGCACCGAGTCGCCGTAGTTCCAGTAGAGCTTCGGCTCCGGGT
>CBIHMQ010000140.1:0-5956 GCA_966211075.1 uncultured bacterium | reverse complement strand
CCGGCGCGGCTCCGCCCGCGGCCCCAGCTCGATCTCGGCCGTCACCGCCAGCCGCTCGACCCCTGGCGCCAGGCTGCAGGCGTCGCTGCTCAGCGCGTGCGGGAGCATCGGCTCGACCGCGCCGGGGACGTAGGTGCTGTTGGCGCGGCGCCGCGCCTCGACGTCGAGCGGCGAGCCCGGCCGCACGTGGGCGGCGACGTCGGCGATGTGGACCCAGACCCGGGCCCCGTCGCCCTCGCGCTGGGCGGAGACGGCGTCGTCGAAGTCGCGGGCGGTGGCGGGATCGACGGTGAAGGTGGCCAGCTCGGTGAGGTCGCGCCGGCCCGGGGAGTGGCGCTCCGCCGCCTCGGCCGCCCGCCCCGCCTCGGCCTCGAGGCCGGGACGGAAGCCGCGGAAGCCGAGCCGCTCGCGCAGCAGCGCCTCGACGGCCTCGCGGGCGCGCATCAGCCGACTCTTCCGGCGAGCACCTTCAGTGCCCGCTGCTTCGCCTCGTCTTCCCGGCTCGCCGGGTCGTCGTCGACCTTCACGTCGGGATGGATGCCGCGGCTGCGGGCGAGGTTGACGCCGTCGGGGGTGAAGTACTCGCCGACCGTCAGCTTCAGGGCGCCGCCGTTGGCGAGCCCCTTCTCCTCCTGGAAGACCCCCTTGCCATAGGAGCGGGTCCCGACCACGGGAGCGTCGGCGTCGTCGGCCAGCGCCGCGGTGAGGATCTCCGCCGCCGAGGCGGTGCCGTGGTCGATCAGCACCACCAGCGGCCGCCGCGGCAGGTTGCCGCCCGTCGTCCTGTAGACCCTGTCGCCCTCGCTGCGGGAGCTGGTCCGGACCACGACCCGGCCCTTCGGCAGGAAGACGCCGGCGCTCGACACCGCCTCCTGCAGCAGGCCGCCGGGGTTGCCGCGCAGGTCGAGCACCAGCCCTTCGGCCCCTTCGTCATCGACCTTCTTGATTGCCTCGGCAAGCTGACCGTGGACGTCTTCGCTGAAGCTGAGCATGCGCACGTAGCCGAGCTTCTTGCCACCGACCTCGACGACGTCGCTGCTGACGTTGGGCAGGGACACCTCGGCCCGGGTAAGGGTCAGCTGACGCGTCTTGCCGCCTTTGGCGGCGCGGATGCCGACCGTGACCTCGGTGCCTTCGGGGCCCTTGATCTTCGCGGTCGCCTCGCTGCTGCTCTGCCCGGCGATCGATTCGCCATCGACCGAGACGATCGTCTCGCCGACCTCGATCCCCGCCTTCGCCGCCGGCGACCCCGGGAACACCTGGGCGACGCCGAGGCCCTGCTTGACCGGCACGACGCTCAACCCGATTCCCGAGAAGTGACCTTCGATCGCCTGGTTGAAGCTCGCCAGCGCTTCCGGCGAGAAGTATTCGGTGAAGCGGTCGCGGTGGCGCCTGCGCAGCTCCCGCGCCATCCCCTGCAGCGAGGCGTTGCCGAGCTCCGTTTCGCCGACCGGGCGGAAGTAGTTGTCTTCGATGACTTCCGCCGCTTCGGCGTTGAGGCTGGCCGCGTTGTTGACGAAAACGTCGCGGAGCGGTTCCGGCAGCTGCGCCGGGTGGCCGCCGAGCCAGATTCCGAGGCAGAGGAAAGCGATCAGCGCCGCCCCGAAGGCGACCGCCCCGCGCACCCTCACGCCGGCCTCAGACCTTGAGGAAGCGGCGCAGCGTCAGGCCGGAGCCGAGCGCCGAGACGACCACGGCGGCCCCGAAGAGGATCGCGACCAGGGCCGGGAACGTGAGCGTGCTGCTGTTCTGGGCCGCCAGGAAGGAGAAGGTGTCGCTGAGCGGATCGACGATCGTGATCTTGCCGAGCCACAGGATCAGTATGGCGACCGCCCCGCCGAAGAATCCGACCACGACCCCCTCGATCATGAACGGCCAGCGGATGAACCAGCGGGTCGCGCCGACCAGCCGCATCACCTCGACCTCGCGGCGGCGGGCGTAGATCGAGAGCCGGATCGTGTTGCCGACCAGCATCAGCGAGGCGAGGATCAGGAGCGCCGTGATCACGGTGAGGACGATCTTCAGGGCGCCCGTCACCTGCTCGATCTTCGCCGAGGACTGCTGGCGGTCGAAGATCTTCCCGAGCACCGGCGAGATCGGCCGCGGCTCGCCGTTCGCCGCAGCGGGCACGACGGCGGCCCGGAGGGCGTCGAGGTTGCCGGCGTCGTCGGGGACGATCCGGAAGCTCCGCGGCAGCGGGTTGGTGTTCAGCTGCGAGGTCAGTTCGCCGCTCTTCTTCGCCCCCAGCGTTTCCTTCAGTTCGTCCAGCGCCTGGGCCTTGCTGATGTACTCGACCGACTGCACGTGCGGCAGCGCGGCCAGCTTCTCGCCCGCGGCGTCCACTTCGGCCTTGGTGGCGTCGGCGTAGATTTCGACCTGGAAGTTGAGGTCGCCGCGGATCTGCTCGCTCTTCGCCTGGGTGGTCTGGAAGATCGGGATCAGCACCCCGAGCAGGACGACGGTGACGACGGTCGTAACGACCGCGGCCAGGCTCGGCGCCGCGTTGCGGCGCAGGGCACGGATCGCCTCCTGGAAGAAGAAGATGATGCGGGACATCTAGACCAGGCCCTCGTGGCTGTGTCCGTTGGTCTGGCCCTCGCCGTCGCGGCCGACGCCCATCTCCGCCTGCATCCGCAGGCCGAATTCGGTGGTCGACTCCTCGGTGTAGCCGCCGCTGATCTCATCGCGGACCACCCGGCCCTCGTAGAGCTCGACGACGCGGCGCTGCATGTTGTCGACCATCTCGCGGTCGTGGGTCACCACCACCACCGTGGTCCCGGTCTTGTTGATCCGGTACAGCAGCTGCATGATCCCGATCGAGGTGACCGGGTCGAGGTTGCCGCTGGGCTCGTCGGCCAGCAACAGCGGCGGGTGGTTGACGAAGGCGCGGGCGACGGAGACGCGCTGCTGCTCGCCGCCGGAGAGCTGGTCGGGGTAGCTGTGCAGCTTGGTCGAGAGGCCGACCAGGCGCAGCGTCGCCGGGACCTGCTCGCGGATTTCGTGGCGGCTGGCGCCGATCACCTGCAGCGCGTAGGCGACGTTGTCGTAGACCGTCCGATTGGGCAGCAGCTTGAAGTCCTGGAAGACGGTGCCGATGTTGCGCCGCAGCTGCGGGATCTTCTTCTCCGGCAGCTGGCCGATGTCGCGGCCGGCGATCTTGACGCTGCCCTCGGTGGTGCCGAGCTCCCGGATCAGCATCTTGATCAGGGTCGACTTGCCGCACCCGGTCGGCCCGACCAGGAAGACGAACTCGCCGCGGCCGATCGCCAGGTTGACCCGGTCGAGCGCCATGTGGCCGCCCGGATAGACCTTGGTGACGTCGTTCAGCTCGATGATCGGCGCGCGCTTGCCGCGCGCCCGCTGGGGCTGCTCGCCGCGCTGGGGACGCTGGGAGCGCTCTTGTCTCTTCCGGAATCGGGCCATGTCTGGGAGGGTTCTGCGGACACAGGGTGACTCCTGCGACTCCCCGACCACGCAAGACCGCGCCCAAAAGCCGTCGGCGCGGCCGGCACCGCTGTCTTCCCCGAGCCCCGCTCAGGGCGCGGGGGCGGCGACGAGCTCGAGGCGGACCCGTCCCGGCAAGGTGTCCCCCCACTCGTCGACGTCGGAGAAGGGGAAGTCCCTGTAGGCGTAGACGTCCGCGCCGCCGCCGGGCGGCCCGCCCGGCGTCCAGTCGCCGATCCGGTAGGTGTCGGAGGAGTGCTCGTCCGGCGCGAGGCTGACCCCGAGGACCCCTTCGGCTTCGTCGAGAGCGGAGAGGAACCACTCGTAGTCCCGGCGCTCGCTGCGCGTTCCCTTGAAGCAGGTGCCGTGATCGGCCCCGAGCGTGGTCGTTTCGCTCACGGTGTACGCCGGCAGGCCGGGGAGGTGCAGCACGGCGGTGATCCCGGGCGCCACCGCGGGGTCCTTGCTGACCGCGTCGACGACCAGCCGGCCGGGAGCCGGCGCCGAGCCCCGCTCGTCGACCGTGGCCGGGCCGAGCAGGTCGTTGCAGGTCTGGATCTCGCCGAGGTCCTCGTAGGCAAAGCCGGACCAGCCCAGCGCCCCGAGCCCGCTCCAGGCGGTGCCGGTCTGCCCCGCCGGGATCGCGGCGAGGGGCACGTCGGAGGCGAGGGCGAAGTGCTTGGCGCCGCTGCCGGCGGTCTCCCAGTAGGTCGAGACCACGTTGCCGCCGCCGTCGACGATCGGAAACGGCGCGAGGCCGAGCCGCTGGTTCGCGTAGCTCTCGTCATAGGCGACGCTCATCCGCAGGCTCAGGCTCGGTTCCTTGTGGTAGGTGACGCGCCAGCGGATGCCGCCCAGCTTGGGCGTGGCGAACTGGGCGAGCTGGGCGGACAGGCCGGAGTCGGCCGCGGTCTGGTAGAGCGCGACCCCGTCCATCACCCCGGTCGCTTCGCGCTCCATCCCAATCCCCGGGAACTTCTCGCTGCGCGGGGTGAAGGTGAGCCGCGCGATGCCGTCCTTGCCGGTCTTGGTGACGCAGACGGTGCCGCAGTCGAGCGTCCCCATGTCCGGTGCCAGCGGCGCCGAGCCGCCGGCCGGGGTCCAGGCCACCGGGACCCCCTCGATCGGCCCCGGCGGCGGCATCTGGAAACCGGCCAGGCCGCCGCACTTGACGAGCGCTTCGCCGTAGTCGTCGAGCATCGTCGCCTTCACTTCGAAGGTCAGCTGGTGGCCGCTCTCGCCGGCGCCGTGCAGCCAGTGGACCGGCCCGACCTCTTCGCGCACGGCGCGGACGTCGACCGAGAGCGCCAGCAGGCTCCCGTGCAGGGCGTCGATCAGCGGCTTGGCGATGTTCAGAGCCTTGAGCGTGCCGTAGGTGCCGCGCACCGCCCAGCGGGGCGTGTTCCGGATCCCCCAGCGGGTGACCTTGCGGCCGAGGACGCCGGTGACCTTGTCGTAGATCATCCCCACCGCCTGGCCGGCGATCCACTTGTGGATCTTGCCGCCGATCGCCTTCTCGATCCTCTTCTTGAGGTCGTCGGAGGCCTTGGTGAGCTTTTCGCAGTCGCCGACCAGCGAGGACGAGGTCGCCGCGGCGCCGGGCGCGACCAGCAGCGAGGCGGGGCCGGCGGTCGACGCGGAGGCGATGCTTGCGCCGGCGGCGGCCGGGTGCCCCCCGGCGGGGAGGCGGCGCAGCACCGAGATCTCGATGTCGGCACCGATCAGCCAGGCCTGCAGCGGGTCCAGGGGCAGAGCGGCCGGCGGCTTGCGACCGAGGTCGTAGTGATGGCGCAGGCCCAGCTCGCGGACCACCAGCGGCAGCAGCGTCCGCTGCCGGGCGGGACGGCGCACCGCCTGCCGCACGGCGCCCAGTAGGGAGGTGCGCAGCAGCGCCGGCGGGAACGGACGGCCGGAGGCGTCGAGGGCGAGGCCGGCCTTGGTCAAGTTGGCGGCGACCCCGTCGAGGTCGGTGACCGGGCCGCGGCGCAGGGCGTTGCCCAGCCCGCGCAGCTCGAAGTCGTAGAGCGCGAACCGCCCGGCCGCGCCGGGCTCCGGCGCCACCGACAGCGGCCGGCCGGTCGCCGTCACGACCGAGATGTGCAGGGCCCGCACGATCGCCAGGGCCGCCCGCGTCCGGGCCTTCTGACCGTGCGCCTTGGCCAGCCGCGCGACCAAGCGCTTGGCGACTACGGCTTGGGACGGCCCGCCGCCGTGGGCGGCTCGGGGCGCCGCCAGGGCCCCCTGGCCGCCGCCCAGGCACAGCGCCAGAGCGCAGGCAACGACTGCCAGGACTGCGGGACGGGCCGAGGTCACGGGGCGACACTAGGCCAGGAAGGGCGTCGCGTCGTCGCTCCAGAGGCCGGAAATCCCTGCATCCAGCGGAGTAGGCGGGCGCCTCCGGGTACCCCGCGAGGGGGACCCGCATATGCCCTGGGGAGGATGCCCGCCGGCGGGACGGCCGCTACGGTCTCCGCATGCGAGAGCGGCTCGGAGCCTGGTCCCCGCCCAGCCC
>CBIHMQ010000139.1:0-5960 GCA_966211075.1 uncultured bacterium | reverse complement strand
GCCGCGACTGGCCGACGCCCCGGGGGTCGGCGGCGTCACCGAGGCCCTGGCGCCGATCTTGCGGGCCGCCAACTGCGCCGGCTCGGTGCGATCCGAGGGCGACGCGCAGCTGGAGGCGATGCGGGCGCGCGAAGACTTCTCCATCGACGGCAGCGGCGTCAGCGTCGGGATCCTCTCCGACTCCTTCGACCGCGCCGCCGACGCTGCCACCCACGCGGGCGGCGACGTCGGCAGCGGCGACCTGCCGGGGTCCGGGACCGCCTGCGGCTCCCAGACCGCGGTCGGCGTCCTCAACGACAGCGCCGGCGGCGACGACGAGGGCCGGGCGATGGCCCAGATCGTCCACGACCTCGCCCCCGGCGCCGCGATCCAGTTCGCCACCGCCTTCAACGGTGAACTCGGCTTCGCCGCCAACGTCAGGGCGTTGGCGAAAGCGGGCGCCAAGGTGATCGTCGACGACGTCGCCTACCTCGAAGAGCCCTTCTTCCAGGACGGCCCGGTTGCCAACGCCGTCACCGAGGTGGTCAACTCCGGCGTCTCCTACTTCGCGGCCGCCGGCAACGACAACGTGATCGTCTCCGGCAAGAACGTCGCCTCCTGGGAAGCGCCGGCCTTCCGCACGACCACCTGCCCGGTGGCGCTGGCAACGGCGGTCGAAGCCGTCAATTGCATGAGCTTCAGCCCCAGCGGCTCTCCGGACCCCACCTTCGGGATCACCGTCGCCCCCAAAGACACGCTCTCCCTCGACCTGCAGTGGGCGGAACCGTGGAACGGGGTGAGGACCGACCTCGACGCCTACCTGCTCGACTCGCTTGGCAACCCGCTCCTCGAGGACGACGGCGAAGGCAACCTGGTTCCGGTCGGCGGCTACGGCAACAACATCGCCAGCCAGAAACCGGTCGAGCTGCTGCAGTGGGAAAACACCTCGAGCAGCGCGGTGACGGTGCAGCTGGCGATCGATCGCTGCATCGGCGCCTGCAACCCGGACGCCAGCCCGGCCACGCTGCCCCGGCTCAAGTTCGCGCTGCTGCGCGGCGGCATCGTCGGCACCGAGTACTCCTCCTCCAGCGGGGGCGACGTCGTCGGCCCGACGATCTTCGGCCACGCCGGGTCGGCCGCCGCGATCGCGGTCGGCGCAGTCCGCTACAGCGACGGCGGCAAGCCGGAGCCGTTCTCCTCGCGCGGCCCCATCAAACGCTTCTTCGGGCCGGTCACGGGCGCCGGCCCGGCGGCGCCGATCGCGCCCCAGGAAGTCTCCAAGCCGGACATCGCCGCCAGCGACTGCGTCGCCACCACCTTCTTTGCCCAGCGGGACTCGGCCGGCGCCTGGCGCTTCTGCGGCACCTCCGCCGCCGCTCCGCACGTGGCCGCGGCGGCGGCGCTCGTGCGCGAGGCCAACCCGGGCGCCTCTGCGGCGCAGGTCCGCGCCACGCTCACCGGCACCGCCCGCGGCCTGCCCGGCTTCGGGCTCAACGACATCGGCGCCGGGCTGATCGACGCCGCCGCCGCGGTCTCGGCACTGGCCCTGCCGCCGACGCTGACGGTCACCAAGGCGCCGGAAGCGCTGAGTCGCAACCGCCGCCCGAGCGTCGAGTTCCACGCGAACCGACCGGTGGTCTTCTCCTGCTCGGTCGACGGGGCGCCGGCGCAGGTCTGCTCCTCGCCCTACACGCTGCCCTACGGCGTCGCCGACGGGCAGCACGGGATCGCCGTCACCGCGGTCGATCGGGCCGGCCGCAGCGCCTCCAGCGGGGTCCTCGGGTTCCGGGTCGACACGCGGGCGCCGCGCACCCGGATCGCCAAGCGTCCCCGCAAGGTGGTGCGGATCAAGAAGCGCCAGGTGCGCCTGCGGTTCCGCTTCCGGGCCAACGAGCGCGACGTGATCTTCGTCTGCAAGGTCGACCGCGGCCTGCTCCGCTTCTGCGGCAGGAAGTTCTCGCGCCGCTTCGCGGCCGGCAAACACGTCGTCGTCGTCCGCGCCCGCGACGCCGCCGGCAACGTCGACCGCACCCCCGCGGTCTTCCACTTCAAGGTCAAGCGGGTCGGCCACGCCGCGCGCGCCGACCGCCACCGGCGCCGCTGAGGTCCGAGCCGGTCGCGCCGGTCAGGCCTTTGACTGCCGGCGCATCACCCAGTGCCCGCCGAACAGCAGCGCCACCAGCGCCGCGGCGCTGCCGAGAACCAGCGGGTCGGTCAGCGAGAGCTCCTCGATCCGGCTGCCCAGGTAGACCGCGATCGCGGTGATCGGCAGGTACCCGACCGCGGTCGTCCAGACGAACCGCCAGGCTGGAACGCGGGCGGCGCCGGCGGCGTAGGAGACGAGGCTGAAGGGGAGGATCGGGATCAGCCGCATCGCCAGCAGCAGGGTTGCGCCGCCGCGCTCGATCGCCGCCTCGGCCCGCGCGAACCGCTCCACTCCGAGCCAGCGGTCGAGCAGCGGCCGGGCGACCGAGCGGCCAATCGCCCAGCAGGCCATGCCGGAGAGCATCCAACCCCCCATCACCAGCAGCAGGGCGGGGAGGAAGCCGTAGGCGAAGCCGGCGGCGGCGTCGACGATCTCGGCCGGGTAGAAGACGAAGGTGTGGATCAGGCAGAGGCCGAGGATCAGCAGCGGCCCGCCGATCCCGAGGCTGTCGACCTCGGCGCGGACGGCGTCGCTGTCGCCACGCAGCGCCGCCTGGAAGGATTCCCGCAGCGCCGGCACGGCGAGGATCACGACGCCGATCAGCGCGATCCCGGCCAGGGTGACGGCGATCTCGGCCAGCGGCAGCCTCGGCTTCTCGGCATCCGGCACGGGCGAAGTATCGCCGCGGTCGAGTTCGCCCCACCCGGCTGGGGCCTAACTCGCTTGCAGTCGCTCGGCCAGCCCCGAGAAGCGGGCGCCGCTGTCGTCGCGCTCGACCGCCCGTGCCAGCGCCGCCTGCTCGCCGATCACCACGCAGGCCCGCCGGGCCCGCGTGATCGCGGTGTAGACGAGCGGCCGACTCAGCATCCGCAGGTGCGAGCGGTGGCAGACCGCGACCACCACCGGCACCTCGCAGCCCTGTGCCTTATGGACCGAGATCGCGTAGGCGAGCCGCAGGTCGGCGGCGTCGTCGTAGGGCATCGTCAGCCGGCCGCCCTCGTCGACGTCGACGACGATCTCTTCGGCGTCGGGTTCGTCCTCGACGAGGAAGACGATCGAGCCGTTCATCAGGCCGAGGTCGTGGGCGTTGCGGGTCTGGATCAGCCGGTCGCCGACCCGGAAGCGTTCGCCCAGCGCCGGTGCCCCGTCGGGATTGAGCCGCTCCTGGAGGCGCTCGTTGAGGGCGTCGATCCCGACCGCGCCCCGGTACATCGGCGCCAGGACCTGGACCTCGCGGATCGGGTCGACCTGGTAGCGGCCAGGCGCCCGCTCGGCGACCACCTCGACGACGGTGTCGCGGGCCCGCTCCGGGTTGACCCGGTCGATCAGGAAGAAGTCTCGCTCCTGGCCCTCCTGCGGCTCGGTGCTGGGCGGCCGGCCGCTGTTGATCTCGTGGGCGGCGGTGGTGATCATCGAGTGCGCCGCCTGGCGGTGGATCAGGGTCAGCCGCACCACCGGCGCGACGCCGGAGGCGATCAGGTCGGCAAAGGGCTTGCCGGCCCCGATCGGCGGCAGCTGGTCGGCGTCGCCGACGAAGACGACGTGGGTCGACTCGGCCAGCCCGTCGAGCAGGACTTGCATCGTCCGCAGGTTCAACATCGAGGCCTCGTCGACGACGACCAGGTCGGTCGGCAGCGGGTGGCCCGGCTTGAAGGTCGGCTCGGTCCCCGGCGCCCACTCGAGCATCCGGTGGATCGTCCGCGCCTCGTGGCCGCCGGTCGCTTCCTCGAGGCGGCGGGCGGCGCGGCCCGTCGGGGCGCAGAGGGCGACCCGGAACCCGGCCCCGAGCGCCTCGCCGACGATCGCCTGGATGCAGGTCGTCTTGCCGACCCCGGGCCCGCCGGTAACCACGGAGGTTCGCGAGGCGAAGGTGCCCCGTACCGCCGCCCACTGCTCATCGGTCAGGCCCGCTCCGACCTCCTCGCTGCCTGATTCGTCATCGTTCGCCTGCGGCGGCGTCTCCGGCGGCTCGTGCTCGAGGTGCGGTGGGGCTTCCAGGCGGGTGCGCAGGGTGGCCGCGACCGCCTTCTCGGCGGCCAGCGTGTAGGAGCGGTAGACGTGGTCCTCGGCCTCGACGGCGAGCCCCGGGCCTTCGGCGAGGACCTCCGGCTCGGGCGGGAACCCGAGCAGCTCGGCGGTGCGGCGGTGCAGCTCGGCCAGCGGCAGGTAGGTGCTGCCGCTCTGCTCGGCCTCGGCGAGCACGAAGGCGGCGGCCGCCTGGGCGCGCCGGGGCGATTCCGGCGGCACGTCGCCGGCCAGGGCGATCTTGTCGGCGCGGGCGAAGCCGACCCCCTCGACCTGGGTGAGGCTGTAGGGGTCCTCGTGCAGGGTCGCCATCGCCCGCTCGCCGAAGCGGGCGTGGATCGGCGTTGCCAGGTGGGCCAGCCCGTGCGGGGCGAGCTGGACGTGGAGGTCGCGGATCGCCCGGCCGGCGTGCCAGGACTCGACCGCCGCGTCGGCCCGCGCCACCGTCATCCCCGGCAGCGAGCCGAAGACCCCGGCCGGGTTGGCGGCGATCACCGCCATCACCTCCTCGCCGTGCTCGTCGACCAAGCGCCGGGCCCGGGCCTGGCCGATGTGGCGCAGCGAGGTCAGGTAGGCAATCCGGCCCTCGCGGTCTTCGGGGTCCATCGGCACCGCCCGTTGCGCCCGCAGCTGGCGGCCGTAGGTCGCGTGGTTCTGCCACTCGCCGCCGACTTCGGCCCGGTCGCCGGGGTTGAGGTGGGCGACCGGCCCGACCAGCGGGTGGCTCTCGCGCGTCTCCGTGTCGCGCACTTCGAGGACCGCGTAGCCGTCGTCGTCGGCCTTGAAGATCACCCGCAGCACCTCGACGGTCGCCGCGTGGGCGCCGGTCTCGGACTCGAAGAGGGGGCGGGCCTCGTTCATGCGCCAAAGCTAGCTTCCGCTACCGTCGGCAGCGGTGCCGCGCGCCGAGATTCCCACCGGTCTTTGCGACCGCTGCCTGCACCAGCGGCTGGTCCCGAACACCCGCGGCTCGGTTTTCTCGCTCTGCGAGCGCTCGCGCGAGGACCCGGCCTACCCGCGCTACCCGCGGATTCCGGTGCTCAGGTGCCCGGGGTTTGAGCCGCGGGCCGAGGCTCCGGCGGCTTCCGGGACGCGCCGATAGCGGCGCCGATCAGGCCGAGCCCGAAGATCGTCGCGGCGAGGCCGACCAGCAGCCCGAGGAGCGGCACCAGCGCCGCGGCGCGGAGCAGCGCCAGGCCGGCGAGGAAGGCGAGCATCTGCCCGCGCGGTTGCTTGACCAGGGCCCGACCGAGGGTGTAGGCGGAGGCGACGTAGGCGACCGCGCAGAGCGGCGCCAGCGCCAGCAGGATCCCGATCGCCAGGGGGATGCCGACGAGGACGATCGCGGCGGCGACGGCGGCGATCGGCAGGCCGATCAGGATCGCGATCCCGATCGCGATCACCGGTCCGACGCGCTCCCGCGCCTGCGCCCGCACCGCCTCGGCCGCCCGCGGCGAGACCAGCAGCAGGAAGAGGCCGAGCAGCAGGGCCGAGACGCCGACCGCGAGCCAGATCAGGAAGCCGCCGAGGAAGGGGAGGACGTCGACGGCGCCGTTCCAGTCCTCGTTGGTGACGTCGCCGTTGACGCGGGCCACCCCGGAGACGTCCGGGTGATGGCTGCCGTAGTGGACGTCGCCGGTGACGTGGGCGCTGCGCAGCAGCCGCGCGGTGCCGTCGACGGTGACGAGATCGCCGTCGATCTTGCCGGCGACCAGAACGTCGCCGCTGAAGACGACCACGTCGCCGTCGACTTCGCCGGCGATGCGAGCGTCGCCGCGAACACGACGTTGCTGGAGGCCCACATGCAAAA
>CBIHMQ010000138.1:0-5963 GCA_966211075.1 uncultured bacterium | reverse complement strand
GCTTCGCGTTGCTAGGGTCGGGGGCGCATGGCTGGCGAGACGATTTCGTTTGCGCGGGGCGCTCCGAGCGCCGACATCCTGCCGCACCAGGCGGTCCGGGATGCGGCGGCGCGGGCGCTTGGGTCCGACTGGGAAAAGGCGCTCTCCTACGGGACCGGGATCGGGCATCCGGGGCTTTGCGAGTGGATCGCCGACCGGCACGGGAAGCTCGACGCCTCGCAGGTGATGGTGTCCAATGGCTCGTTGGAGGCCGGGGCGATGCTGTTCGAGCACCTGCTCTCGCCCGGCGACCGGGTCGTCGTCGAGCAGCCGACCTACGACCGCACCCTGCTGCTCCTCCGGCAGCTCGGGGTCGAGCTGGTGCCGGTCTCGCTGGAGGCCGACGGGCTCAACATCGCAGAGCTGGAGGCGGCGCTGGCCGAGGGGCCGATCAAGCTCGCTCACGTGATCCCCAACTCGCACAACCCGGCCGGCTGCACGCTCTCGGCCGAGAAGCGGGTCCGGCTGGTCGAGCTCGCCGCCCAGCACGGCTTCTGGATCTTCGAGGACGACCCCTACCGCGAGCTGCCGTTCGAGGGGGATCCGCTGGAGACGATGCTGGAGATCGACTCCGGCGATCGGGTCATCCACGCCTCCTCCTTCTCGAAGACGGTCAGCCCCGGCGTCCGGGTCGGCTACCTGGCCGGGCCGGCGGGCGAGATCGCCAAGCTCGCCAAGCGCGCCAACGAGACCTACATCTCGCCGAACATGCTGGCCGAGTCGATCGTCCTCGAGCTCTGCCTCTCCGGCGCCCTCGACGCGAACATCGCCTTCGTCAAGAGCGAGCTGAAGGCCCGCCGCGACGCGCTGGTGACGGCGCTCGGCGAGCAGATCCCCGAGGCCGAGTTCGTCGTCCCCGAAGGCGGCTACTTCCTCTGGCTCGACCTCGCCGAGGGCACCGACACGACGGTTCTGCTGGCGGAGTCGAAGGAGGAGGGTGTCTCCTTCGTCGCCGGCCCCGACTTCATGATCGAGGGCGGCGCGAACAGCCTCCGCCTTTCCTTCGCCCCCGTCCCGGCCGACCAGGCCGCCGAGGGCGTCGCGCGAATCGCCCGGGCCCTGCAGCGCGTCCGCGCCGGCTCGCCCGCCTAGCGGCCGTAGCGGTCCGAGGACAGGACCAGCTGCTCGGGGATCGCCGCGCGCGGCGGCGGGGCCGGATCGGCCCGAACCGAGACGGTCTCGGCGACGCTGCGGCTGACCTTGTGCTTGCCGGCGGCGGAGGCGATTGTGACGCCCTCCTCGTCGGAGCTCTCGAGCTTGGCCTCGAGGCCGGGGTGGAGCCCCGCGTCCTTGAGGTAGTGCAGCAGCTCCTCGGCCTCGTTCTCGAAGCGCAGGACGGTGAGGTCGGCGCCGACCTCGACGTCGGCCAGCAGCGAGCCCTGCTCGCGGACGCCCTCCACGATCGGGTGGCCGTGGGGGCAGGTGGTGGCGTCGCCGATCGCGGCGTGCATCCGCTCTTCCAGCACCGGGGACATCGCGTGCTCGATCCGCTCGGCCTCCTCGTGCACCTCGTCCCAGGGGATGCCGAGCACGTCGGTGAGGAAGCGCTCGATCATCCGGTGGCGGCGGACGATGAAGCTGGCGTGCTCGCGCCCGGACTCGGTGAAGTCGAGCGATTTGTCGAGGTTGCGCTCGACGTAGCCGTCGGCGATGAGGCGGCCGACCATCTCGTGCACGGTCGGCGGGGAGAGCTGCATCGCGCGGGCGATGTTGGCGCCGGTCATCGGCAGCCCGGCCTCCTCGATCCAGAACATGATCTCCAGGTACTCCTGCTCCGCGACGGTCGCGGTTTCCGACGACAAGGCAGCTCCTTCGCTCGAATTCAGTCCCCGGTCGATACTAGCGACGGACCAGCGTTGAGATGACCGCCTCGTAGAAGCCGTCACCCATGCTGCCCTCGGTGACCGTGGCGTTGTTCCAGGAAGCCAGCATCGAGCGCAGGCCGGGGTCGCGCTCGGGACCGTTGGCGACGACGAAGAAGCGACCGACGGCGGCGGCGACCTCGAGGTCGCCGACGGCGATGCAGTCGGCCGGGTCGTAGCCGCGGGCGCGGGCGTGGGCGGCGACGGCGTTCGCCTTGCTGACCAGCTTGGGAACCAGGTGGTAGGCGTGGGTGGGGCCGTCGATCGCCGGCATCGGCCGGCCGATCGCGCCGTTGTCGAGCAGGCGGAGGTCGTCGTCGCCGTGCTCGCCGAGCAGGGCGTTGGCCTCATCGACGTCGACCTTGCCGCGGAAGAGGTGGGAGAGGACGCGGCCGTGGTGCCAGGGCGAGTGGTATTCGAGCCGGCCCGAGAAGTGCTCGAACAGCATCGCCGGGACGCCGCGGTCCTCGATCTGCTCGTAGATGTTGCCGCTCTCGTTGGGCTTCATCTCCCCGGTCATCAACGTCTTCTCGCCGTCGACCGCGAAGGCGCAGCCGGCCTCGTATATGTAGGAGGTCTGGCCCATCAGCCGGGCCGCCTCGTGGACCTGGGGCTCGCGGCGGCCGGACATGATCACGACCTCGACCCCGGCCCGCTCGCAGGCCTCCAGCGCCCGCGCCTGGGCCAGCGAGAAGCCGCCCTCGGAGTCGCGGAAGAGGGAGCTGCCACGGCCGAGCAGGGTGCCGTCGAGATCGGTGTAGACGCAACTGAGTGCCATGCGGCGAGGTCGCTACGGTAGCGGGAGTGCGCTGGCGGCTCGCCGACAGGACCCTCGACTTGGCCAAGCCGCTCGCGGCCGGGATCGTCAACGTCACCGTCGACTCGATGTTCGAGGGGGCGCGCAGCGGCACGCCCGAGCAGGCGGTGCGCGACGGCGAGGCGCTGCTGGCGGCCGGCTTCGACATGCTCGACGTCGGCGCGGTGGCGGCCAAAGCAGGGCCGCCGGTGTCGCCCGAGGACGAGGCGGCGGCGTTGGTGCCGGCTGTCGCGGGGATGGAGGGTGCGCTCGTCTCCGCCGACACCTTCTCGGTCGAGGTCGCGCGCCAGGCGCTCGGCGCCGGCGCCGCGGTCGTCAACGACATCTCCGGCGGCGACGAGGAGATGTTCTCGCTGGTTGCGGAGACGGGCTGCGGCTACGTGCTGATGCACATCGAGGGGCCGCCGCGGGTAGACCGCCCATGGCGCGAGTACGGCGACGTCGTCGATCACCTGAAGGCCTGGTTCGAGGGGAGAGTCGAGCTGGCCCGGGAGCTTGGCGTCGCCGAGGAGCAGATCGCCATCGACCCCGGACTCGACTTCGACCTCAGCCCCGCCCAGGACCTGGAGATCCTGCGGCGGCTCGGCGAGCTGCGCTCGCTGGGCCTGCCCCTCTACGTCTCGCTCTCCCGCAAGGACTTCATCGGCGCCGTTCTGGGCGGGTCCTGGGAGGACCGCCTGCCGGCCGCCGAGCGGGAGTGGGGGACCGTCGCCGCGGTGACGCTGGCGGTCCGCGAGGGCGCCGACATCCTTCGCATCCACGACCGCAGCTCGCTGCAGGCGATGCGGATCGCCGGGGAGATCCGGGCGCCGGCGCGGAGCGTCGCCTAGTGGCCCGCGGGGCCAGTCTGCTCGGCTCGTCCTGGAGCGTGGCGATCGACCCCGCCCGCCGCGACGGCCGCATCGTCGCCGAGGCCGCCGACGAGGAGCGCACCGCGAAGCCGGTGGCGCTGCCGGGCTCGCTGGCGCCGGCGCTGACCGAGGCGCTGCGGCGGGGCGGCATCGAGTCGCTCTACACGCACCAGCTGGCCGCCTATGAGGCCGCGGCGAGCTCCGACCTGGTCGTCACCAGCGGCACCGCCTCGGGCAAGAGCCTCGCCTTCAACCTTCCCGTCCTCGACGGGATCGCCGCCGAGCCGAAGCGGCGGGCGCTCTACCTCTACCCGACCAAGGCGCTGGCCCAGGACCAGGCCCGCAAGCTGGCGCTGCTGCGGCCGCCCAACCTCCGCGAGGCGATCTACGACGGCGACACCCCTCGCGAGGAGCGGCCGGCGATCCGCCGCAGGAACAACCTCGTCCTCACCAACCCGGACATGCTGCACGTCGGGATCCTGCCCCACCACAAGAGCTGGGGGGATTTCATCGCCAACCTCGGCTGGGTGGTGGTCGACGAGGCGCACACCTACCGGGGCGTCTTCGGCTCCCACGTCGCCAACGTCCTGCGGCGGCTGCGGCGGCTGGCCCGCGCCTACGGGGCCGAGCCGCGCTTCCTGCTCGCCTCGGCGACGATCGCCAACCCGGTCGAGCTGGCCGAGCGGCTGGTCGGCACCTCCTTCGAGCTGATCGACGACGACGGCGCCCCGCGGGCCGGCCGCGAGCTGGCGATGTGGAACCCACCACTGCTCGACAAGGCGACGGGTGCCCGCCGCTCGGCGCTCTCGGAGGCGGCCGACCTGCTCGCCGAGCTGGTCTCCCAGGGGGTGCGGACGATCTGCTTCCTGAAAAGCCGGCGCGGGATCGAGCTGATCCAGCGCTTCGCCCGCGAAAACCTCGAGCGGCGCGGCAAGCCGGAGCTGGCGGCCCGGATCGCTCCCTACCGGGGCGGCTACACGCCGCAGCAGCGGCGCGAGATCGAGGACCGGTTGAGCCGCGGCGAGCTGCTCGCGGTGGTGGCGACCGACGCCCTGGAGCTGGGGATCGACGTCGGCGAGCTCGACGCGGCGATCTGCGTCACCTTCCCCGGCACGGTCGCCAGCCTGCGACAGATGTGGGGCCGGGCCGGGCGCCGCCAGCGCGGCCTCGCCGTCTACGTGGCCGGCCAGGACGCCCTCGACCAGTTCTTCTGCCGCCACCCCGAGGAGTTCCTCGGCCGCCCGGTCGAGGCGGCGATCCTCGACCACGGCAACGAGCAGATCGCCTCCCGGCACCTCCTCGCCGCCGCCTACGAGCTGCCGCTGACCGACGAGGACGACGAGATCTTCGGTGCGGAGTGGCGGCCGCGGGCGGAGCGGCTGCTCGCGGCCGGGGAGGGCCGCGGGACCGGCCGCGGGGTGCTGCCGCGCCGCAGCGAGTTCGTCGCCTCGCGGATCCCCCTGCGCTCGGCCTCGGCCGACTCGGTCGCGGTGATCGAGCGCGACTCGGGCGAGATGCTCGGCCTGGTCGAGGCCGAGCGGGCATTCACGACGATCCATCCCGGCGCCGTCTACCTGCACCTCGGGCGCTCCTACGAGGTCGAGCGGCTCGACGTCGAGGAGCGGCGGGCGATCGTCTCCCGCTTCGACGGCGACTGGTACACGCGGCCGAAAAAGGAGACCGAGATCTATATAGAGAGGGAGCGGGAGCGGCGCGACGTGGCCGGGGTGCAGCTCAGCTTCGGCGAGGTCTCGGTGACCGAGCAGGTGATCGCCTTCCAACGCGTCTCGATCTCCGACCAAGAGCCGATCGACATCGTCGCCCTGGAGCTGCCCGAGCAGAGCTTCGTCACCCAGGCGCTCTGGTACGTGCTGCCGCAGCCGCTGACCGGGGTGCTGCCGCCCGACGCCCTGCTCGGCTCCCTGCACGCCACCGAGCACAGCCAGATCGCGGTGCTGCCGCTGATCGCGATGTGCGACCGCTGGGACATCGGCGGCCTCTCCACCAACGTGCACTTCCAGACCGGCCGCTCGACGATCTTCATCTACGACGGGCACCCCGGCGGGGTCGGGATCACCAAGCGCGGCTTCGAGCAGTTCGAGCGGTTGCTCGGCGACGCCGAGCGGCTGATCGCGGAGTGTCCGTGCGAGGAGGGGTGCCCTTCGTGCGTGCAGAGCCCGAAGTGCGGGAACCTCAACGAACCGCTGCACAAAGTCGGGGCGCTGGAGCTGATGCGGGCAATGCAGGCGGAGCTGTGATGGACGGGAGTGGGGCTCGCCGTCGCGAACTGCGGGGAGGCTCCGTCGAGCCCCACTCCCGTCCATCCGAGCGCGGGCGGCAGGTTGCCGTGATCGGCTCGGGGGCCGCGGAGTGTTGTGGGGAGCTGTGGGGGCT
>CBIHMQ010000137.1:0-5967 GCA_966211075.1 uncultured bacterium | reverse complement strand
CGAAGCCGGCGCCGACCTCGAGCCCGTCGAACTCAAGGGAGAGCGGGGAGTCCATCGTTCACACCTCCGTCGAGATCGCACTCGATTCCGAGCTGGGCTCGCAGCGCGCGGGCGATCTCGGTTGCCGCGCGCTGGTGACCGAGCGCCGAGGGGTGCAGCCCGTCGGCGCTGAAGTTGGCGGGGTCGGCGAGGCCCGGGTGGCCGGCGACTTCGAGGCAGAAGACGCCGTGCTCGGCGGCGATCCGGCGGGTCGCCGCATTCAGCTCGTCCAGCGAGCGGTCGAGCCGGGCCCGGGTCCGCGGCCGCAGCTCCAGGAACTGCCAGCCGTCCGGAGCCGTCGCGGTCATGATCGCCGGCCGCGGCTCGGCGGCGGCGAGGCGGCTGAGGATCTCGGCGAAGCGCGCTTCGTAGCCGGCCAGGTCGGGGCGGGTCGCGAGCAGCACGTCGTTGGCGCCGCAGACGACGGTGACGAGATCGGGACCGAGCGCCAGCCCCCGCGGCAGCTGCTCGAGGACTTCGGCGCTGGCCGCCCCGTCCACCGCGAGGTTCTCGTAGACGAGGTCCGGGTTGCGGGCCCGCAGCGACGTCGCCAGCCGATCGGCCCAGCGCTCGCCCTCCGGCCCGCCATGGCCCGCCGTGAAGCTGTCGCCGAGGGCGACGTAGGAGGAGATCACCCGCCGCACCTCAGCGCGAAGGCGAGGCGGTCGCGGGTCTCGGCCGGCTCGATCACCTCGTCGACGAAGCCGGCAGCGGCGGCCGCGGCGGCGGTCAGGTGCTCGGCCGCGTAAGCATCGGCGAGCTGGTCGCGGGCGCCTTCGGCGCCGGCCTCGATCTCGCGGCGGTGAACGATCCCGACCGCCAGGCGGGCGGCCATGATCCCGATCTCCGCCCCGGGCCAGGAGAAAACGACGTCGGCGCCGAGATCCCGCGAGTTCATCGTGATCGCGGCGCCGCCGTAGGCCTTGCGCAGGACCACGGTCAGCTTCGGCACCGTCGCCGCCGCGAAGGCGCGCAGCAGCGAGGCGCCGTGGCGGATCACCCCCGCCTCCTCCTGGCGGCGCCCGGGCATGAACCCGGGCGTGTCGACGAGAACCACCAGCGGCACCCGGAAGCGATCGCACATCGCCACGAACAGCGCCGCCTTCTCCGCCCCGGCGGCGTCGATGACGCCCCCCAACGAGCGCGGCTGGTTGGCGACCACCCCGACCGTCCGCCCCTCGATAGCGGCCAACGAAGTGACCATGTTCGGCGCCCAACGCGGCGACAGCTCGAAGACGCTCTCGGCGTCGCAAACCGCCGCGGCCACATCACGCACGTCGTAGACCTTGCGCGGCTCGGCCGGGACCGCGGCGCCAGGGTCGCTCGGGCTGTGATGAGTTCTGCCCGCTAGCCGGGCAGAACTCATCACACCACGCGCCTGCTCCCCGATCGCGCTCGGCAGCAACCCCAGCAGTCGCCGCGTAGCGGCGACTGCCTCCGCCTCATCACCCACGGCGACCTGGCAGACGCCGTTGCGCGAGTGCAGGCGCGGCCCGCCGAGGTCCTCCATGCTGACCTCCTCGCCGAGCGCCTCGCGGACGATCTGGGGACCGGTGAGGAACATCCGCGCCTCCTCGGTCATCACCACGAAGTCGGTCAGGGCCGGCGAGTAGGCGCCGCCGCCGGCCGAGACGCCGCTGAGGACCGAGATCTGCGGCACCCGCCGCGAGAGCTCGACGCTGGCCCGGAAGATCCGGCCGTAGCCGGCCAGGGCCGAGTGGCCCTCCTGCAGCCGCGCGCCGCCGGAGCGGACGAAGCCGACCACCGGGGCGCCGGCGTCGCCGGCCATCCCCAGCAGCCGCACGATCGTCTCCGCGTGGACCTCGCCGAGCGAGCCGCCCAGGTAGGCCGGGTCCTGGGAGTAGCAGAAGACCGGCCGGCCGCCGACCTCGCCGGCCCCGGCCAGCACCCCGTCCCCGGGCGCGGCCCGCTCGCCGAGCCGGGTCGAGACGGCACCGCTGCGCAGGGCCCGGAAGCTGCCGGGGTCGCAGAGCGCTTCGAGCTGCGCCAGCGGCCCCTCGGGCGGGGCGACGGCGGGGGCTGTGGCGGTAGCGCTCATCAAGCCGCCAGACAGAGCACGGCGTTGTGGCCGCCGAACCCGAAGGAGTTGGAGATGCCGACGAGGGGCCGGCCGTTGCGGTCGATTGAGCGCGCCGCGCCCGGTACGTAGTCGAGGTCGAGGCCCTCCTCGCGCTCCTCCCAACCGACCGTCGGCGGCGCCAGGTCGCGACGCAGCGCTTCCACGGTGGCGATCGCCTCGACCGCGCCGGCGGCGCCGAGCAGGTGGCCGATCGCCGACTTGGTCGAGCTGACCGGCAGTTCGGCGGTGCGGCCGTTGAGGGCCAGCTTCAGGGCCGCGGTCTCGCTGCGGTCGTTGAGCGGCGTCGAGGTGCCGTGGGCGTTGACGTAGTCGACCTCGACCGGGTCGAGGTGGGCGTCGGCCAGCGCCAGCTCGATCGCCCGGGCCGCGTCGCTGCCGTCCGGCTGCGGCGCGGTCAGGTGGAAGGCGTCGCAGCTGGCCCCGTAGCCGAGCACCTCGCCGAGCACCCGGGCGCCGCGGCTGCGGGCCGCGTCGGCGTCCTCGAGGACGAGGATACCGGCGCCCTCGCCGATCACGAAGCCGTCGCGGCGGGCGTCGAAGGGTCGCGAGATCCCGGTCGGCGAGGTCGCCCCCATCGCCGCGAAGCCGGCCTCGGCGAGACCGGTGATCGCCGCCTCGGCGCCGCCGGACACGACGGCATCGGCGTCGCCGCAGCGGATCGTCCGGGCGGCGTCGCCGAGCGCGTGGGCGCCGGCCGCGCAAGCCGAGACGACCCCGTAGGCCTGGCCGTGCAGGCCGTGTCGCATCGCCACCGCGGCGGCGCCGGCGTTGCCCATCATCAGCGGCACCGCCAGCGGCGAGACCGCTTTCGGACCCTCCTCGATCAGCTTGCGCTGCTGCTCCTCGAGCGAACCGAGGCCGCCGATCCCGGTGCCGACGATGCAGCCGACGCGGCTCGGCTCGTAGGGCAGCCCGTCGGCCCACCCGGCCTGCGCGACAGCCTCCTCGGCGGCGGCGATCGCCAGCTGCACGAAGCGATCCGAGCGCCGTGCCTCCTTGCGGGAGAGGAAATCGAGCGGGTCGAACTCGTGGCAGCGCCCGGCGCCGTCCTCGATCCCGCACTCGCCGGCGCTCCAGCGCTCGATCAGCGGCGCCGCGCCGACCCCCAGCGGGGTCACCGCGCCGACGCCCGTGATGACGACCCGGCGCCTCATCCGGCTTTCGCAACCACCAGGTCGATCACGTCGCCGACCGACTTGACCTCCTTGACGTCGTCGCCGCGCAGCTCGACGCCGAACTCTTCCTCGACGATCTGGGCCAGCTCGACGAGGTCGAGCGAGTCGACGTCGAGGCTCTCCAGTGTCGCCTCGCGGCTCAACCCGGCGCGCTCGGTGCCGAGCTCGACGAGGCCGTCGTAGATCGTCTTCTCGACCTGCTCCGAAGTCACTGCGGTTGCCATCTCGTGCTCCTCTCTTGTCTCAGGCGCTGAGGCCGCCGTCGACGGTCAGGGTGGTTCCGGTCACGTAGGAGGCCTCGGGTGAGGCCAGGAAGCGGATGCAGGCGGCGACCTCCTCCGGCCGGCCGGGGCGCCGAGCCGGGATCGCCGCGGTGACGCGCTCGTCGATCACGCCCTCGGTCAGCTTCGTCTCCACGAAGCCGGGGGCGACGGCGTTGACGGTGACCCCGCGCCGTGCCACCTCGGCGGCGACGGTCTTGGTCATCCCGATCGTCCCCGCCTTCGCCGCCGCGTAGTTGGACTGGCCGGCGTTGGCGCGCATCCCGACCACCGAGGCGACGTTGACGATGCGACCGAAGCGGGCCCGCAGCATCGGCGGCAGCGCCGCCCGGGTGGTGCGGAAGACGCCGCTGAGGTTGACGTCGAGCACCCGCGCCCATTCCTCGTCGCCGAGCTGCGGGGTCAGCCCGTCGCGGCGCAACCCGGCGTTGTTGACGAGGACCAGGACCGGCCCCCGCTCGTCGGCGGCCAGCATCTCCTCGACCGCCGCCGAGTCGGCGACGTCGCCGCGCCGCGCCTCGGCGCTGCCGCCGGCGTCCTCGATCCGGGCGACCACTTCGCGCGCCCCGACCTCGTCCTCGCGGTAGTTGATGCGCACCGGCCACCCGTCAGCCGCCAGCGCCAGCGCCGTCGCCGCGCCGATCCCGCGCGAGGCGCCGGTCACCAGCGCCGAGCCCTGGGACACGATGTCACCCACCGCCCTCACCCCACTCGACCACGGTCGCGCCCCAGGTGAGGCCGGCGCCGAATGCGCCGAGCAGGACCCGGTCGCCGTCGCTGAGGCGGCCCTCGGAGCGGGCGGCGTCGAGCGCCAGCGGGATCGTCGCCGCCGAGGTGTTGCCATAGCGGCCGATGCAGTCGACGACGCGCTCGGCGGGCAGCCCCAGGCGCTCGCCAACGGCGCGGAGGATGCGGGCGTTGGCCTGGTGGTAGACGAAGAGGTCGAGGTCGTCGAGGCGGCGGCCGGCGGCCTCGGTGGCGGCGACCGAGACCTCGCAGAGCCGCGCCACCGCGTGGCGGAAGGTCTCATGCCCCTCCATCCGCATCAGCCCCTCGGCCCGAGAGGCGCGAACGAGGTCGGCGTTGCCGCCGTCGGCGCCCTGCACGACCGGGCCGATCCGGCCCGCCCCGGAGCCGCGCAGCAGCACCGCGCCGGCGCCGTCTCCGAACAGGGCAGCGGTCGAGCGGTCGTCGGGGTCGGTGAGGCGGGTCATCAGGTCCGCCCCGACGACCAGGGCGCTGGCCGCGCGCCCCGACTCGATCTGCCCGGCGGCCATCGCCAGCGCCGCGACGAAGCCGGTGCAGGCGGCGTTGACGTCGATCGCCGCCGCGCGGTTGGCGCCGAGCGCCGCCGCGACCCGCGGCGAGGCGGCCGGGGTCAGCTCCTCGTTGCTGAAGGTGGCGACGAGGACCAGGTCGAGGTCGCGCGCTTCCGCGGAGGCGGCGGCGAGCGCCCGCTCCCCGGCCAGCGCCGCGTAGTCGCTGAGGCGCTCGCCGGCGGCGGCGACGCGGCGCTCGCGAACACCGGTGCGCTGCACGATCCAGTCCTCCTCGACGCCGAGGCGGGCGGCGATCGGGGCGTTTGTCACTACGGCTTCCGGTACGGCGACGCCGAGACCGGCGATCGCCGTACCGAGCCGCCCGGCCGGCGGGAGGGGGGAGGGAGCCGGGCGAAGTGCGGGTTCAAACATGGGCGGTCTCCCGGGGCGCCAGGGTTTCGGCCTTGGCGCCGGTGAGGCTGCGGCGAACGAGCCCGGTGAGAACGTCGCCGGGGCCGGCCTCGAGGAAGCGCTCGGCGCCGGCTTCGTGCATCCGGGCGAGGGTGAGCCGCCAGCGCACCGGCCGGGTCAGCGCCGCGGCCAGGCCATCGCGCGGGTCCTCGAAAGGCGCCGCCGCGACCGACGAGAAGACCGGCACCCGTGGCGACTGGAAGTGGACCGCCTCCAGTTCGCCACGGAAGCGATCGGCGGCGTCGCTCATCGCCGGCGAGTGGAAGGCGCCGGCAACCGGCAACCGGATCGCCTTCAGGCCGGCGCCGCGCAACCGTCGCCGCGCCTCTTTAAGGGCGTCCTCGGGACCCGAGAGAACCAGCTGCCCGGGGGCGTTTTCGTTGGCGATCGTCAGCTCCAGTTCGGCGGCGAGCCGCGGCACGTCGCAGTCGCCCTCGCCGAGCGCCGCCAGCATTCCGCCGGGCCGCTCGCGGGCCGCTTCCTCCATCAGCCGACCGCGCACCACCGCCAGCCGCAGGCCGTCCTCGGCGTCGAGGGCGCCGCCGGCGACCAGCGCCGCCAGCTCGCCCAGCGAGTGCCCGGCCACCATCGCCCCGAGCGGCCGCCCGCCCGCCTCCCAGCAGGCGAGGCTGGCGCAGTAG
>CBIHMQ010000136.1:0-6066 GCA_966211075.1 uncultured bacterium | reverse complement strand
GCTTCTATAGAGTCCGCCCCGATGAGCCCCCTGGTCCCAATGGTGGTCGAGCAGACCTCCCGCGGCGAGCGCGCGTTTGACATTTACTCGCGCCTGCTCGGCGAGCGGATCGTCTTCCTTGGCACGCCCGTCACGGACGACATCGCCAATCTGATCGTGGCGCAGTTGCTGCATCTCGAGTCGGAGGACCCGGACAAGGACGTCAGCCTGTACATCAACTCGCCCGGTGGGTCGGTGTACGCGGGGCTGGCGATCTACGACACGATGCAGTTCATCAAGCCCGACGTGCAGACCATCTGCGTCGGGGTAGCGATGAGCATGGGGGCGCTGCTGCTCTGCGGCGGGGCCGAGGGCAAGCGGATGGCGCTGCCGAACTCGAAGATCCTCATCCACCAGGTCTCGGCCGGGTTCCAGGGCCAGGCGACCGACATCGAGATCCACGCCAAAGAGATCATCGACGTCCGCCGCCGGCTTGACGAGATCATCGCCGGGCACACCGGGCAACCGTTCGAGAAGGTCACCAAAGACACCGAGCGGGATTACTTCATGAGCGCGGAGGAGGCGAAGGAGTACCACATCGTCGACCGCGTCATCGAGCACCACTGAAGCGCGCCGGCCTCGTAGCCCTCGCCTTCCTCGCCGCCCTCGCGGCACCCGCCTCGGCTCAGATCGCCGCCCGCGACGGCGGCCTCACCTACTACCGCAACGTCTTTCCGGTCCAGGCGCCGCACGGCGTCCGCGGCGCGGTCGGCGAATACCACGCTGGCCGCAACGGCGGCCGCATCCACGAAGGCTTCGACATCACCGCCTCCTGCGGGGCGCGGCTGGTCGCGGCGGCGACCGGCAAGGTCATCCGCCGCGGCTACGACCCGGTCCTCTACGGGAACTTCCTCGAAATCCACGGCCAGGGCGAAGCCCGCGGCTACT
The DNA here is from genome assembly GCA_966211075.1 of uncultured bacterium. Taxonomy (GTDB): domain Bacteria; phylum Actinomycetota; class Thermoleophilia; order Solirubrobacterales; family 70-9; genus VAYN01. The sequence goes on along the minus strand of CBIHMQ010000136.1, from coordinate 5,139 downwards.
TCTACGCGCACCTGATCCGGCCGCCGGCGGTCCGCCGCGGCGAGCGGGTCTGGGCGGGGGAGAGGGTCGGCTCGGTCGGCGAATCCGGCAACGCGGTCGGCACCGGCTGCCACCTGCATTTCGAGCTCCATGCTCATGGCAGGGCCATCGGCCCGGAAGCCGAACTGCGCCGCTGGGACCGCTACAGCTGACGTTCGAACCAGATGTCGGCCTTGGGGTTGCCGTTGTAGTCCGGCACCTCGCGGTAGCCGGCGCTCCGGTACAGCGCCAGCGCCGCGGTCAGGTAACGAGAGGAGTCGAGGCGGACCGTCGCGCAGCCACGCTCGGCGGCGATCCCCTCCAGTTCAGCCAGCAGCCGCCGGGAGATCCCGCGCCCCCGGAAGGCTGGCGTCACGTACATGCTCTTCACCTCGGCGGCGCTCGTCTCGAGGTGTCGCACGCCGCCCAGTCCCGCCGCCTCGCCATCGACCCGCACGAGCAGCAGCGTCCCGGCGGGAGGTTCCAGGTCACCAGGCGGCCCCGCCGCCGTTTCGGCCGAGAGGTCAATCCCCAGCGGGCCATCCGCCTCGGCGATGAAGTCGGCATACAGCGCCCGCACCTCCGGGTCGCCGACGGGACGCGGCACGAACGAAACCGAGGACGCGCGATGCGTTTGCCTCGTATTTGAGGGCGAATGCATCTCGCGTCCGTTCACACCCGCAGCTCGTACTCGATCCATTCCGATTTGTCGGCACCGGTGGTGTCGTAGAGGGCCTGGGCGCGGTGGTTGTCCGGGGCGGTCGACCAGTCGAGGCTGTCGGCGCCGCGTTCGCGAGCGACCGCGGCGCTGGCCTCGATCAGGGCGCGGCCGACGCCCTGGCCGCGGGCGCTCTCGGCGACGAAGAGGTCGTTCATCAGCACCGTCTCGACCGCCCTGGTCGAGGAAAAGGTCCAGTAGAGGCAGGCGTAGCCGCGGATCTCCCCGCCGTCGCGGGCGACGAGGATCGCACCGTCGTCGCTGGGGAAGAGGAAGCGGACGAAGAAGGCGCGGTTGCGCTCCTCATCGACGTCCTCGACCTCGTAGAAGCGCTGGTAGGCGGCTATCGCCGGCAGCAGCTCCTGCAGCTCCGCGGCCGTCCGCAGCGGCTCGATTTCGACGTTCGCCGGCACCGGCTCACCGTAGCGCGGCGCGCAAGCCTCGGCTCACGTGCAGGGACGGCCGCGGCGGCGCCGTAAATCAGAGCCCATAGGCCGGCCTTGTCGCCCCCTTTAAGCTTCTGGGGCTGCCGGAGTCAACCGACCAAACCCCACTAGGAGGGGATTCCGCTGGCACGTCCCACAGACTCGAACGAGCAGCTCCTCTGCAGCTTCTGCGGCAAGTCGCAGCGCCAGGTCAAGAAGTTGATCGCCGGCCCGGGCGTCTACATCTGCGACGAGTGCATCGACCTCTGCAACGAGATCATCGACGAGGAGTTGACGGCGGCACCGGCCTTCGAGCTCGAGAACCTGCCGAAACCGCGCGAGATCCACGATGTCCTGCAGGAGTACGTGGTCGGTCAGGACGCCGCCAAGCGAGCCCTCTCGGTGGCCGTCTACAACCACTACAAGCGGGTCCAGATCGCCCAGTCCGAAGAGACGGACGTCGAGCTGCAGAAGTCGAACATCATGATGCTGGGCCCGACCGGATGCGGGAAGACGCTGCTCGCCCAGACCCTGGCGCGGATCCTCAACGTCCCCTTCGCGATCGCCGACGCGACGGCGCTGACCGAGGCCGGCTACGTCGGCGAGGACGTCGAGAACATCCTCCTGAAGCTGATCCAGGCCGCCGACTTCGATGTCAAAAAGGCCGAGACCGGGATCATCTACATCGACGAGATCGACAAGATCGCGCGCAAGGCGGACAACCCGTCGATCACCCGCGACGTCTCCGGCGAAGGCGTCCAGCAGGCGCTCCTGAAGATCCTCGAGGGGACCACCGCCTCGGTGCCGCCGCAGGGCGGGCGCAAGCACCCGCACCAGGAGTTCCTGACGATCGACACCACCAACATCCTCTTCATCTGCGGCGGCTCCTTCGCCGAGCTCGACAAGGTGATCGAGCGGCGGGTCGGCGACCGCGGCGTCGGGTTCGGGGCGGCGATCTCCTCGCGGGAGAAGAAGGACGCCGGCGAATGGTTCGAGCAGGTGCTGCCTGAGGACCTGATCGAGTACGGCCTGATCCCGGAGTTCATCGGCCGCCTGCCGGTGATCACCGCGATCCACCAGCTCAACCGCGACGACCTGACCACGATCCTGACCGAGCCCAAGCACGCTCTGACCCGCCAGTTCCAGCGCTTCTTCCAGTTCGACGACATCGAGCTGGTCTTCTCCGAGGACAGCCTCGAGGCGATCGCCGACAAGGCCCTGGAGCGCGAGACGGGCGCCCGTGGCCTGCGCTCGATCCTGGAGGAGACGCTGCTCGACGTCCAGTTCGAGCTGCCCTCGCGCCGCGACGTCACCAAGTGCGTGGTCACCAAGGAGACGATCGCGCAGGGCCGCCGGCCGACGCTGGTCACTGAGGCGGCCCATCAGGACATCGGCGCCGCCGACGAGGGTCTCAGCGAGGAAAGCGCTTAGGGACGGCGGGGGCCGGGTGGACCCTCGCCCTCACGAACAGCGGGGAGGTTCGGTTGAGGGTCCACCCGGCCCCCGCTGACGCGTGGCTAGACTCGCCGCGATGACCGCGGCGGATCGCGAAAGGTTGGACAAGACCACTCGGTACGACCCCAGTGAGGTCGAGGGGCGGGTCTTCGCGGAATGGATCGAGGGTGGGTACTTCCACCCCGAGCCGGAGGGCACGCCGGAGCACAACTTCTCGGTGGCGATCCCGCCGCCGAACGTGACCGGGGCACTGCACATGGGGCATGCCCTGAACGGCTCGATGCAGGACGCGCTGGTCCGTCTCAACCGGATGCGCGGCCGCAACGCGCTCTGGATCCTCGGCACCGACCACGCCGGGATCGCCACCCAGGCCGTCGTCGAGAAGGAGCTGCGGGCGGAAGGGCGCTCCCGCCAGGAGCTCGGCCGCCAGGCCTTCGTCGAGCGGGTCTGGGAGTGGAAAGAGGAGTACGGCTCGCGGATCGTCGAGCAGTACAAGCGGCTCGGCGCCTCCTGCGACTACGAGCGCGAGCGCTTCACGCTCGACGAGGGCTACGTCCGCGCCGTCTACCGCGTCTTCAAGCAGCTCTACGACAAGGGCTACATCTACCGCGACTACTACATGGTCAACTGGGACCCGGGCTCGCGCTCGGCGATCTCCGACCTCGAGGTCGAGAACCGCGAGGTCGAGGACGCGCTCTTCTCGATCGACTACCCGGTCGAGGGCTCCGACCGGGTGCTGACCGTCGCCACGGTGCGGCCGGAGACGATGCTGGCCGACACCGCCGTCGCGGTGAACCCCGACGACGAGCGCTACCGCGACCTGGTCGGCCAGCACTGCACGCTGCCGCTGGTCGGCCGCCGCCTGCCGATCATCGCCGACGAGCACGTCGACGTCGAGTTCGGGACCGGGGCGCTGAAGATCTCCCCCGGCCACGACGTCAACGACTTCGAGATCGGCCGCAAGCACGGGCTCGAGGAGCTCTCGGTGATCGCCGAGGACGGCCGCATGAACGCCGAAGCGGGCGAGTACGCGGGGCTGCCGATCGCCGAGGCGCAGACGGCGATCGTCGCGGCGCTGCGGGCCGAGGGCCGGCTCCGCGCCGAGGAGCCCTACGTCCACTCGGTGCCCTTCTCGCACCGCTCCGGCGAGCGGATCGAGCCGCTGATCTCGCTGCAGTGGTTCTGCCGCATGGACGAGCTCGCCCAGCCGGCGATCGAGGTCGTCGAACGCGACGAGGTCCGGATCGCGCCGGGCCAGTGGAAGCGGGTCTACCTCGACTGGATGAGGGAGATCCGGCCCTGGTGCGTCTCCCGCCAGCTCTGGTGGGGCCACCGGATCCCGGTCTGGTACTGCGACCCCTGCGAAGAGACGATCGTCGCCGAGCAGCCGCCCGAGCGCTGCGGCGCCTGCGGCGGCGAGCTGCGCCAGGAGGAAGACGTGCTGGACACCTGGTTCAGCTCGGCGCTCTGGCCGTTCGCGACGCTCGGCTGGCCCGACGAGACCCCGGAGCTGCGCGCCTTCTACCCGACCAGCTTCCTCACCACCGCCCGCGAGATCCTCTTCCTCTGGGTGGCGCGGATGGTGATGATGGGCCTCGAGTTCCCCGGCGCGATCCCGTTCCGGGACGTCTACGTGCACTCGGTGATCCAGGCCCGCGACGGGCGGCGGATGTCGAAGAGCCTCGGCACCGGCATCGACCCGCTGGACGAGATCGACGTGCACGGCGCCGACGCGCTGCGCTTCGGCCTGCTGGCGATGTCCTCGACCCAGGACGTGCGCTTCTCCGACGCCAAGGTCCAGCAGGGCCGCGACCTCGCCAACAAGCTCTGGAACGCCAGCCGCCTGATCCTCCTCAACGCCGCCCCGGTCGAGCCGGCGCCCCGCCCGGTCACCGTCGAGGACCGCTGGGTCCTCTCGCGGCTGGAGCGGACGATCGCCTCGGTGACCGAGAAGCTCGAGTCCTACGACTTCGCCCACGCCGTCCAGGAGAGCTACTCGTTCTTCTGGCGCGACCTCTGCGACTGGTACCTGGAGATCGCCAAGCCGCGCCTCTACGACGGCGAGGAGGAGGTCTCCGCGACCCTGCTCTACACGCTGGAGCGGGTGCTGGCGCTGCTGCACCCGACGATGCCGTTCGTGACCGAGGAGATCTGGTCCTACCACCCGGCCCGGCGCGGGCACCTGGTCATTCACGCCTTCCCGCAGGCCGACGAGTCGCTCTTCGACGATGCCGCCGAGGCCGACGTCGAGACCGGGATCGCCCTGACCCAGCGGCTGCGCGCCTGGCGCGATCTCGTCGACCTGCCTGCCGCGGCGATCCTCGCCGCCCGGGTCGAGGGCGCCGAGCCGCCCGAGTTCGTCGCCCGCCTCGCCCGCTTCGCGTTCGAGTCCGACGGTGGGGACCCGGTCGCCACGGTCGGGCCGGTCCGGGTGCTGCCCTCGGCCGAGCTGGACGCCGAGGCGCTGCCGGGCGTGGTCGGCGGGTGCTCGGCGATGCGCTCGAGCCGGCCGGGGACGATCAG
>CBIHMQ010000135.1:0-6085 GCA_966211075.1 uncultured bacterium | reverse complement strand
GACCCCGGCCTGGGCGGCGACCGCACGCGCCAGCATCGTCTTGCCGGTGCCGGGAGGGCCGTAGAGCAGCACCCCGCGGGGCGGCTGCGCGCCGAGCGCCGCGAAGCGGTCCGGTTCGCGCAGCCACTCGGCGACGTCCATCAGCTCGTCCTTGGCGGCGTCGACCCCCTGCACCTCCTCCCAGAGCACCGGCCGGCCCTTGCTGGCCTTGACCGTCTCCGGCTTCGTCGAGCCCATCGTGCTGCGCATCAGCCGCATGAAGATCAACAGCAACATGAACATGAAGACGACCCCGAAGATGGGGTACCAGTCGAAGACGAATTCCTGGATGCCTTCGGCGGAGAGGGCCAGGGGTAGATACATCGGAAAGCCTTTGCGGTCGGGGTGCGGGCCTGCCAGTGTGCGTGCAAACGTCCGACTTACCAATCGCATATCCGTCCAGAACAGGGTGAATCGCTAAAGAACACGCACCTTTTCCAGTTCCGGAGGGCGGCTGGAAGGGCCTGCGGTGCCCCTTAGGATCACGACCGTGGATAGGCACGTCGCCAGCGCCGCCGACCTGAAGGCGCAGATCGAGGCCGAACGCGAGGGCCGCCCCTTCCTGGTCTTCCGCGACGACGGCGGCAACCAGCGGATCCTCGCGATCGAGCCCGGCGCCACCGAGCTCTGGGTCGGCCGCAGCGACTCGACCGACGTGCGGCTTGAGTGGGACGAGGAGGTCTCCGCACTGCACGCCCAGATCGAGGTGGTGCGGGACGAGTGCACCCTGCTCGACGACGGTCTCTCCCGCAACGGCTCATTCGTCAACGAGGAACGGGTGCACGGCCGCCGCCACCTGCGCGACGGCGACACGATCCGCTTTGGCCGGACCGCGGTGCTCTACAGGCGTCCGGGGCCGGGCGCCCCCGAGGCGACCGCGATCGCCGCCGAGGCGGCGCCGACGGCGGCGATCTCGCCGGCCCAGCGCAAGGTCCTTGTCGCCCTCTGCCGTCCATATAAAGAGGGCAGCAATTTCGCGACCCCGGCGACCAACCAGGAAATCGCCGCCGAGCTGCACCTCAGCGTCGACGCGGTCAAGACCCACATGCGGGCGCTCTTCGAGAAGCTCGAGATCGGCAACGTGCCGCAGAACCAGAAACGCGTCGCCGTCGCCGAGCGCGCCCTGCACTCCGGCGTCATCTCCAAACGCGACCTCTAGCGCATCAGCCGCGCTCGACCTGGGAGCCGCCGACGATCGCTTCCTCGCCCGAATCGGTGAAGAGGACCCAGGCCTTGTTGCCGCCGTCGTAGTCGGGGGCCCAGAGCTTCAGGGTGGCGGGCCGGCCCCAGACGGTGACCTCCTCCTCGCCGGTCGAGTCGAGGCCGCGCCAGATCCGCACGAAGGGGTTGCTCTCCCACTCCTCGCCGATCGTGGTCGGCTCGCGGTGGCCGGGGTGGACGCGGGTCTCCGGAGGCAGATCTTCGAGCAGCCGCATCACCGAGGCCTGAAGGTCGGCGAAGCCGCTGGCGCCGGGGGCCATCGTCCCGCCCACGGTCCCCTTGAAGAGGACGTCGGCGGTGAAGACGTCGGTGCCGTCGAGGAGGAAGGCGAGGTGGCCGGCGGCGTGGCCGGGGGTGTAGAGCGCTTTCACCTCGAGGCCGCCAGCGTCGAGCGTCTCGTTGTCGCCGAGGACGACCGCGACGTCCTGGTCGAGCTCGGCGGCGGTCGCCTCGTGGGCGACCAGCGGCGGGTCGCCGAGCTGGGCCCGGGCCTCGGCGAGGCCGGCGACGTGGTCGGCGTGGGGGTGGGTGACGAGCACATGGGTGATCTCGATCCCGTCACGCTCCGCCCGCTCCAGCAGCGGCCCCAGGTCGTCGTTGCCGTCGATCAGCACGCCGCTGCCGCGCTCCGGGTCGGCGACCAGGTAGGCGTTCGACAGCCACATCGGGTTCTCGGTCCTCTCGACTATCACTGGCTCCTCCTCTAGGTCGCTGCCGGGACGGCACTGCCGTCGAGCAGCGTAGCCGCGACCAGCTCCGGGTCGTCCCAGGTCGGGGTGTGGCCGACGCCGGGGAGAACCAGGAAGCGGGCGCCGGGCGGGCGGCGCTCGAGGCGGGGCGGGCCGACCAGGCGGTCGCGTTCGCACCACGCGATCGTCACCGGGACCTCGGGCGGGTAGCCGGCTGGCTCGAAGACGTGCTCGCGCATCGCCCGGTTGGCGCCCTCGTAGCCGTCGGAGTCGACCCAGCCGAGGACCAGCTCGCGGCCGGCCGCGGCGGGGATCCGCTCCGGGTGGGCGGCGAAGGTCGCGAGCATCCGGCGTCGCAGCGCCGGGACGCGCAGCGCCAGCCGGAGCAGCGGCCGCGCCCCCTGCGCCCAGGCGCGGAAGTCGCGCCGGCGCGGGCCGATCGGGGCCCGCCAGAGGCCGGCCGGGGAGATCGTCGTCACCGAGGCGGCGGCGCCCGCCCGTCCCATCTCCAGGCCGACCCAGGCGCCGAGCGAGTTGCCGGCGACGTGCGGGCGCTCGACTCCCAGCTCGGCGCAGCGCGCCGCCAGCGCCGCCGCCAGGTTCGCCGCGGTCGGCTCGACATCGGCCGGCAGCGCCGGCTCGTCGCCGAAGCCCGGCATGTCGAGGACGATCACCTCGCGCTCGGAGGCGAGCAGGTCGACGACCGGCGCCCAGACGTTGCCCGAGGCCCCCAGCCCGTGGATCAGCAGGAGCGGCTCGCCGCTCCCCTTCCTCACGACCATCGCGGTTTCGCGAACAGCTTCTGCACGTCGCCGATCCGGCGCTCTCGGAAGCCGGCCTCCGAGGAGCAGAGGTAGAAGTCCCAGAGGCGCCGGAAGCGCTCGTCGTAGCCCTGGCCGCGGAGCTTGTCCCAGGCGGAGTGGAAGCGCTGCCGCCAGGCGGCGAGCGTCGGCGGGTAGTGGGCGGTGATGTCCTCTGCCCAGACCTGGCGCAGGTCGGTCTCGCGGGCGACGCAGTCGGCGATCAGCTGGTTGGAGGGCAGGCAGCCGCCCGGGAAGACATGGACGTTGGCGAAGCTGCGCGTCGCCTTCTCGGCCTCGTAGAGCCGGTCGTCGATCGTGATCGCCTGCAGCAGCATCAGCCCGTCCGGGGCCAGCAGCTCCGAGCAGCGGTGGAAGAAGAGGCCGAAGTCCCGCCACCCCACCGCCTCGATCATCTCCACCGAGACGAGCCGATCGAAGCTTCCGTCGAGATCGCGGTAGTCCCGCAGCAGCACCGTGACCCGGTCCTCCAGCCCGGCCTCACGGACCCGCCGCAGCGCCAGCTCATGCTGCTCGTGGGAGATCGTCGTGGTCGTCACCGGGCACCCGTAGTTGGCGGCGGCGTGGACGGCGAGCCCGCCCCAGCCGGTGCCGATCTCCAGCAGGTGCGTCTCGGGCCCCAGCTCCAGCCGCCGGCAGATCCGCTCCAGCTTCGCCAGCTGCGCCTCCTCGAGACTGGCGCCCGGATCGGGGAAGTAGGCGCACGAGTACATCATCCGTTCGTCCAGGAACGAAGCGAAGAGCTGGTTGCCGAGGTCGTAGTGGGCGGAGATGTTCTCCCTCGCCCGACTCCGAGTGCTCGCCGGTACCGCATGGGCTACCCGGTGCAGCAGTCCGCGCGGGCGGGCCACGGCGCCCCGGAGGCCGTCGAGTTCGCGCAGTTCGCGGGCAGCGATGCGGATCAGCGCGACGAGGTCGTCGGTATCCCAGGCCCCGTCGACATAGGCCTCGCCGAGGCCGAGGCTGCCGTGGAGGGGGCCGCGCCAGGCCGCCGGGTCGTTGACGGTGACAGTCGCCCTGAGGTCGGCGGCCGGGGGACCGAAGACGATCCGGCGGCCGCGGTCCACCACCTCCAGCCGGCCGGCCTCGAGGCGGCGTAGGACGGTCCGCACCGCGGCGCCGGAGACCCCGCCGCTCATGGCGAGACGATCCCCTCCGGGCGGGCGCTCTTCAGCTTCTTATCGAGTTCGTTGCTCGGCACCGATCTCTCCGTCTCGCCATCGGCGAGGACGCAAGCGTGGCGCTCTCCCCAGGAGATGTTATTCGTCGGTTCGACTCCGGTACCCGAATGGGGGGTGACTTTTCGCACTTGCGGCGGATCGCCATTACGGTGGATTGGTGGTCTTGGCCCCCTTCGTGACCGTCTCCAAGCCTGACGAGACAAGACCGGGTCCCGCCCCTTGAGCAAGCGCCCGGCGGGGGCGCTTGCGGGCATAGCCATGATCCTCCTCCTCGCGGCCCCAGCCGCGGCGGCGGACCGCTCGGCGGCAGCGCCGGTGCGCGACACGGTGATCTCCGGCCTGGGACCGGCCACGGCGCGGATCTCCTCGGCCGGGGAAGCAAACCGCTACACGATCAACGACGGCAGCGGCGCCACGATCGCGGTCGAAACAACCGTCGCCTGCGAACAGACCTGCACCGCCGCCAACCCGCAGGCGATCGCCGACCTGGTTGGCACCTTCATCCACGGCCCCGAGGTGACCCTGCTGACGGTGCAGCTGGTGACGCCTTTCCAGCTCGGCTTCGACTGCGGCTTCGACGCCGGGGCCTGTTACTACAGCAGCGAGAACAGGATCGTCATCAGCGGCAACGACGCGACCGCGCCGGACGGGGCCGACCGCGACTTCGTGCTGGCCCATGAGTACGGTCATCACGTCGCCCAGTACCGCGACCTGCCGGCACCCTTCCCGTCCGCGATCGACTTCGGGACCGAGCGCTGGGCGAGCGCCCACCGCGTCTGCGAGGGCACCCGTGACGGCAACTACTTCCCCGGCGGCGAGGCTGGGCACTACTACGACGACCCCGGCGAGGCCTTCGCCGAGGCATTCGCGTTCAACCGCTTCCCCGATGCGGCGGTGCGCTGGGCCTGGGCCCCATCGCTCAGGCCCAGCGCCGCCTCCCTGCGGGCGCTGCGGCTCGACGTGCTGCAGCCCTGGGTTGACCGCCACACCTACACGATCAGCGGCCGGGTGCCGCGGCGCGGCGCGATCGTGAAGACGATCCCGACCCCCCAGGACGGGATGGTCAGCGTCGGCCCAGTCGGCGACCGCGGCCGCGGCTACGAGGTGACGATCCACAACGACGCCGGCAAGCTGCTGCGCAGCTCCCGCCAGGGCGTCTCCTTCCGCCACCGCCTCGACTACACGGTCTGCGGCCAGACGAAGCTGCGGATCGCGGTGCGGCCGCTGGGCGACCCGGGCCGCAGGTTCACGCTGACCGTGCAACGGCCCTGAGACCAGGCGCCGCGCGAGCCCGGTCACTTAACGCCCCTCTGGGGGCGTTAAGTGACCACCGTCGTCGTCAGCCGTCCCAGAGTCGGCGACTCGATGACGATCTCGTCGCCGCCGGCGAGCCAGACGCGTGGGTCGCGGACGCTGCCGACGCCCTCCGGGGTGCCGGTCGAGACGATGTCGCCCGGCTCCAACGTCATCAGCCCGGAGAGGTGCGAGAGCAGCGCCGGGACGCTGAAGATCAGGTCCTCGGTGGTGGCGTTCTGCATCTCCTCGCCGTTGAGGGTGAGCCGGATCCCGATCGCGTCGGCGGGCCCGGCCTCGTCGGGCGTGACCAGCGCCGGCCCGCAGGGGGCGGAACCGTCGAAGACCTTGCCGGACATCCACTGCGGGGTCGAAAACTGCAGGTCGCGAGCGGAGAGGTCGTTGAGCAGCGTGTAGCCGGCGATGTAGTCGAGGGCGTCGGCCTCGGCGACGTCCTTGGCGCGGCGGCCGACGACGAAGGCGACCTCGGCCTCGTAGTCGACCTTGCGACTGTTGCCGGGCAGCCGCACCGTGGCACCCGGCGCCGCCAGCGCGTTGCGGTACTTGGCGAACAGCGTCGGCGCCTTCGGCACCTCCATCCCGCCCTCGGCCGCGTGCTTGCCGTAGTTGAGCCCGATGCAGACGATCTTCTCCGGATCGGTGACCGGCGGCAGCAGCGCCACCGCGGCGAGCGGATGCGACGGCGAGCCACTGTCCCCGAGCCGTCCCCGCAGCTCCTCGACCCGGTCCGCGGCGAGCAGCTCCCGCACCCCACCCCGGTGCGGCTCGCCCAGCAGCGCCCAGGCATCGACCACCCTGTCGCCCTCGAGCACCCCGGCCC
>CBIHMQ010000134.1:0-6091 GCA_966211075.1 uncultured bacterium | reverse complement strand
GCCTCCCCCGCTCCGCCTCCTCGACCGGCCGGCGCCCGTAGATGAATTGGCTGGCCATCAGCAACGCGTTGTGGATTTTTTCCCTGCCCCAGCAAGGGAAAAGTCCACAACGCTCATGTTTTGCCCTTGGCGACGAGGCGGGGTCCCTCAGGGGAGTCGCGCACGACCCAGCCGAGCTCAGCAAGCCGATCGCGAATCTCGTCCGCGCGCGCGAAGTCCTTGGCCGCCCGGGCCTCCTCCCGCTCCGCCATCAGCGCCTCGGCCTCCGCGTCCGCGCCCTGCTCAGCGGCCGCCAGGGAGTCCAAGCCGACCAACCAGAGCATCTCGCGCAGCGCCTCCGGCGCGCCGGGGACGTCACCCCGATTCGCTTCCCCGACCAACTCGAACGCCTCGGCCATCGCCCGGGGCGTATTGAAGTCATCGGCCAAGGCATCGCGGAACGCATTCAGCCGGGCCGTGGCCGCCGACCCCTCCTCGGATCCCCCCGCCGGATGCTCCCGGAAGAAATTCCTCAGCCTCTCGACCTGAGCGCTTGCCTGCTCCATCTGCTCCTCGCCGAACGCCAACGGCTGCCGATAGTGCCCGGAAACCAGATAAGCGAGAACCGTCTCCCTCCCGTACCGATCCAGCGCCGCCGAGAGCTGAAAGATGTTGCCCTCCGATTTCGACATCTTCGCCGCCCCGGTCTCGATCATCCCGTTGTGCATCCAAACCCGGGCGAAGGGCCGCCCGGCCGCCTCGGACTGGGCGATCTCGTTCTCGTGGTGCGGGAAGACGAGGTCGGAGCCGCCACCGTGGATCGCGAAGGAGGCGCCCAGCTCCTGCTCGGCCATCACCGAGCACTCGATGTGCCAGGCGGGGCGCCCCGGCCCCCAGGGTGAGTCCCAGCTGGAGTCCTCGCCGGGCTTGGTCGCCTTCCAGAGCGCGAAGTCCAGCGGGTCCTCCTTGAGGGAGGCAGAGCCGGCCTCCTCGCCCTGGTCCATGTCTTCGGGACGGCGATTGGAGAGCTTGCCGTAGCCGTCGAAGCTGCGAACCCGGAAGTACACGTCGCCGCCCGACTCGTAGGCGTGACCGGACTCGACCAGCTCGGCGATCAGGGCGACGATGCCGCCGATCGTCTCGGTGGCCAGCGGCTCGGCGTCGGGGCGGCCGAGCCCGAGCCGGTCGGTGTCCTCGACGTAGGCCCGGGACATCGCGGTGGCGAAGGATCCAGAGGGCTCGCCGGCAGCCGCGGCGGCGGTGTAGATCTTGTCGTTGACGTCGGTGACGTTTACGACCAGCTTGGCCCGGTAGCCCTCGGAGCGCAGGAAGCGGGCCAGCAGTGAGAAGACGACGAAAGGCCGGGCGTTGCCGATGTGGATGCGGCTGTAGACGGTCGGGCCGCAGGCGTAGATGCCGACCTCGTCGGCCGCATCGATCTGCCTCAGCTCGCCGCTGAGGGTGTCCCTGACTCGCACCTCGCGCATCGCGAGGTCGAGACTAGATGATCAAAAGGTGCGGTAGCCGGCGGTCGAGGCGCCGGAATCGCTGCGCAGCCAGGTCGGGGAATTCTCCTCGGCGGCCGCCAGCACCTCGCGCTTGGCCTTGTTGGCGCTGGCCTTGATCTCGTCCTCGGTCGCCTGCCGAGCCCGCTCTTCGCGCTTCTCGGCCTGGACCCGGATCCGGTCGGACTCGACCCGCAGCTGCTCCTCGGCCCGGGAGCGCGCCGACTGCGTCGCCTCCTCCTCGACCTTCTCGACCAAGGTGCGGATGCTCTCCTCGGCTTCGCGGCGGACGTCCTCGGTTCCCTCCATCACCCGCCGCTCGATCTCGGTCTCCAGACGGACCGCGGTCTCGTGCGCCTCGGCCGCGGCGGCCTCGGCTTCGGCGGCGCGCTGCTCGGCGGCGGCGACGCGCCGGTCCGCCTCGGCCTGTGCGACCTCACGAGCTTCGCGCTCGCGGCGGTCGGCCTCGACCCGCAGGTGCTCGACGGCCTCGGCAACCGCCTTGTCGGCCTCCTCCTGGGCACCGGCGGCGCGGGCGAAGGCCTCCTCGCGCTCCTGCTCGGTCCGCAGCTTCAGATCCTCGAAAGCTTTCTCCGCGCGGTCGCGGGCCGCCTCGGCGCCGGCGACCTTCGCCTCGGCCTGCTGGCGCCCCTCGCGCTCGGCGGCGATCCGACTCTTTGCCTCCTCGGAGACTTTGCGTAGCGTCTCCATCGCCCGGTCCTTGAGCTGGTCACGGACTCCGTCGGCACGCGCTTCCGCGTCCTTGACGCGCTGCTCGCTCAACCGCACCCACTCGAGGGCCTGGCCGGCCACTCCCTGCACCGCCTGGTTGGCCTCCCCGACCGCCCGCAACTGCCGCGCTGGATCGCTCATGCCCGGGCAAACTACTACGGGCACCGGAGGCCACAACAGACGTGCCGGGGGCGGAACCTCGCAATTTGCGGCGGGCCGCGGAACTAAGCGGACTGCGGAGTCTCGCGACCCTTCAGATCCCGCTTCAGAACCTTGCCGGTCGCGTTGCGCGGCAGCTCCGGCAGGAACTCGATCTCGCGTGGCGTCTTGTAGCCGGCGAGATTGGCCTTGACGTGCGCTTTGAGGTCGTCGGCGCTCACCTCGACCCCGTCGACGGTGACCACGAAGGCCTTGAGGCGCTGGCCGAACTCGGCGTCCTCGACCCCGATCACCGCCACCTCGACGACGTGCTCGTGGTCGGCGAGCAGGTCCTCGACCTCGCGCGGAAAGACGTTCTCGCCGCCGGAGACGATCATCTCGTCGTCGCGGCCGTCGATGAAGAGGCGGCCGGCCTCGTCGATGTGGCCGACGTCGCCGCTGCAGAGCAGCCCGTCGATGACCTCTTTGCCGCCGCCGCCGGTGTAGCCCTCGAAGGACATCTCGTTGCCGACGAAGATCCGCCCCACCTCGCCCTGCGGCAGCGCGCGGCCGTCCTCGTCGACGATCCGCACCTCGGTCCCGCGCGGCGGTTTGCCGGCGGTCCCGGGCGCGGCGCGCAGGTCCTCCGGCGTCGCCACCGTCGCGTAGGCGACCTCGGTCGAGCCGTAGAGGTTGTAGACGGTGTCGCCGAAGCGGTCCATCCAGGAGAGAGCCAGCTCTCCCGGCAGGGCCGAGCCGGAGAGCGAGGTGATCCGCAGCGACGAGAGGTCATAGCGAGCGAGGGTCTCCTCGGGCAGGCTGAGGATCCGCTGGACCATCACCGGCACCGCGGCGAGCACGTTGGCCCGGGTTTCCTGCACGGCCTGCAGAGTCCCCTCCGGGTCGAAGCGGCGCCGCAGCACCATCGTCGAGGCGGTCGGCAGGCTCATCACGAAGTGGAAGAAGCCCCAGGAGTGGAAGAGCGGTGCCGCGATCATCATCGTGTCGCGCGAGCGGTACGGGATCTTGTCGATCAGCGCCGCGATCGCCATCAGGCCGTCGGGGCTGGAGCGCTGGGCGCCCTTCGGGGTGCCGGTGGTCCCGGAGGTGAGGATCACGAAGCGCGGTTTGTCGGGCGGCGGCTTGTGGTCGGACTCGTCGCCGGCGGCGATCAGCTCCTCCAGCGTCACCCCGTCCGCCTCATCGTCGGTCCAGGCGACGACGCGCGCCACGGAGCTGTCGACGCCGTCGAGCAGCTCGGTGAACTCTTCGTCGTAGACAAGCGCCTTGGGGGCCTCGCGCTTGGTCACCTCGACCAGCTGCGGGCCGGCGAACATCGTGTTCAGGTAGAGGGCGCTGGCGCCGATCTTGGCTGCCGCCAGGGTCGTCTCGACGAAGCCGCGGTGGTTGCGGCACATGACCCCGACGCCGTCGCCCGGGCCGATGCCCATCCGCGCGAAGGAGTCGGCCAGGGCGTTGCTGCGAAGGTGCAGCCGCTCCCAGGTCAGCGAGCCGCGTTCGTCGGCGATCGCGATCTCATGCGGGTGGTGGATCGCCGCGGTGGCGACGCCGGTCGCCGGCGAGGCGCCCCAGCGCAGGAAGGTGGCGCCGATCTTGGCGGCCTTGTCGGGCCGCAGCAGACCGACGATGCCGGCCTCGCGCAGCACCCTCACCTCGAAGAGCGAGTCGGAAACCGACCCCCGCAGGCCGGCCAAGCTCAGGTTCGCGTCCCCCATGAAGTCGCGAAGACTATTCGCTCTGGATAAAGGCGACAGCAAGGCAGGCGATCCCCTCGCCCCGACCGATCCAGCCCATCCCCTCGTTGCTCGTCGCCTTGACGCTGATTCGGGCGGAGGTCGCCTCGCCCAGGGTCCGCTCCATCTCCGCCTTGTAGGGCCCGAGGCGAGGCTGCTCGCAGATCACCGTGGCGTCGATGTTGAGGATCGGCCCGGAGAGCGTCCCGACCACCGTGCGCAGCAGGTCGATCGAGTCGGCGTCGCGCCAGCGCTCGTCGTCGTCGGGAAACATCGTGCCGATGTCGCCACCGCCGGCGGCGCCAAGCACGGCGTCGATCACGGCGTGGGTGAGGACGTCGGCGTCAGAGTGGCCGGCCAGGCCCCTCTCATGCTCGATCTCGACACCGCCGAGGACCAGCCGCCGCCCCTCCGCGAAGCGGTGGCTGTCGTAACCGATGCCGACCATCAGGAAACCCGGCTGGGCAGCGGCGCCAGCTGGCGGCGGCGGTGCTCGAAGACGCAGATCTCCCCAACCCCGAGCCCGTCGAGGAACTCGACGGCGCGGTCGTAGGCGAAGCCAACCTGCTCGGGCAGGTGGGCGTCGGAGGAGAGCGCGAAGGAGGCGTCGGCATCGACGCACATCTCGGCGAAGCCGCGCTCGGGGTAGAGCTCGCCGACCGGCTTGCGCAGGCCCGCGGTGGAGATCTCGACGGCGATGCCGCTCTCGGCGATCGCCTCGACCGCCGGCTCGTAGAAGAACCGAAGGTCGCGGTCCGGCAGGGGCCGCGAGCGTCCCCAGACCTTGACCAGGTCCGGGTGGGCGAGGATGTCGAAGAGGCCGGAGCGGGCGCACTCGGCGAGCGCCTCGAAGTAACGGCGCCAGACCTCGTCGGCGTCACCGTTGCCCTCCCAGACGTCCCAGCCCGGGTGGTCAACCGCGTCCTCGCCGATGAAATGCACCGAGCCGACCACGTAGTCGAAGTCGCGCGCCTCCAGCATCGAGGCGGTGCGGTCCTCGGCGCCGGGGACGAAGTCGCACTCGACCCCCAGCTTCAGGGGAGTCGAGCGGACGAACTCGCAGTAGGCGTCGAGGTCGTCCTGTCCGTTCTGCTCCCAGAGCGGATGGCGCCAGAGGTCGAGGGCCTGGCGGAAGCGGTAGACGTGCTCGGATACGCCCAGCTCCTCGACCCCGGCCTCAGCGGCCGCCGCCAGGTAGCGGTCGACGTTCTCGGCGGTGAAGTAGCGCTCGGCTGTCGTCCCCTCCTCGTCGGGGCGGAGGTGCAGGTGGTAGTCGGTCAGCACGGCTCTGGAGCCTAGACTGCGGCGGCAATGGGCCGTCAGCTGCTGATCCTCGCGCTCGCCTTCGCGCTCGGCACCGCCGCCGCGGCCCTGCTCGGCGACGTCAGCTTCGGCGTCGCCCTCGGCGTCGGCCAGCTGACCTTCATGGCGGCGCTGGCCTGGGTCCTGCTGAAGGACTGAGCGCCGCTCAGGCGCCGCGCTCGGCGAGCAGCAGCTCGGCGAGGCGCAGGTCGAACGGCGTCGTCACCTTCAGGTTCGGCTCGGCGACCGGGTGGATCAGGACCCTCCCCCCCGCCTGCTCGATCAGCATCGCCTCGTCGGTCGCGCCGTCGATCCCGACGCCGCCCGGAACACCTGCGGCGTCTGGGCCGCCCAGAGGGTCGAGCGGTCGAGCGAATCCTCTACGACGCGGGATGCATTTGCCTCGTATTCGAGGGTCAATGCACCATCCGTCGGGTCGGCGGCCCGCTTGACCGTGTCGGTGACGGGGGCGGCGGCGATGGCGCCCGCGGCGTCGGGGTCGGCGGTGAGGGTCGTGACGATGGACTCGACCAGCGCCGGTGTGATCAGGGGGCGGGCCGCGTCGTGGATCGCGACCAGCTCGGTCTCGACCGCGGCGAGGGCGTTGGCGACGGACTGGGCGCGGGTGACGCCACCGTCGACCGTCGCGACTTCGGCGTCGCCGAGGCCGTGGTCGTGGCC
>CBIHMQ010000133.1:0-6121 GCA_966211075.1 uncultured bacterium | reverse complement strand
GCAACTTCATCCTGCCGGCGATCGTCCGCACCGGGCCGCTGGCGATCGCGATCTCCACCGCGGGCGCCTCGCCGGCGCTGGCGAAGCGGATGAAGCGCGAAGTCGCCGAGCTGTTCGGCGAGGAGTTCGCGCGCCTGGCGGTGATCCTCAACGACGCCCGCGGCTGGGCGAAGGGGACGCTGCCGACCTACCAGGACCGCAAGGAGTTCTTCGAGGGGATCGTCAACGGCGACCCCGACCCGGTCGAGCTGCTGCGCGCCGGCGAAGAGGCAACGGTGCTGGCGATCGTCGAGTCCGCCAAGGAGCGGGCCGCGGCGGCGCTGGCCTGAGCCGCCGTTACTGGACGCCGGCGCAGGCGGTGCCGCGGACGCGGTCGAGCGTCTCGCGCAGCTCGCCCGCCTCGGTCTCGCTGATGTTGGCCGAGAAGGCGATCGCCAGCTCGGCGGCGACAATCGGCCGCATCTCCTCGAGCAGCTGGGAGCCGGAGGGCAGCAGGGTCGCGTAGCTGACCCGGCGATCGCTCTCGCAGAAGGTGCGCTCCATCAGGCCGGCCTTGATCAGCCGGTCGACCAGCTTGGTGAGGCCGCCGCGGGTGATCACCAGCGCCTCGGCGAGGTCCCCCATCCGCATCCGCCGCTCCGGCGCCTCGGCGACCGCGTTCAGCACCTCGTACCAGGGCAGCGGCGGGAAGTCGCTCTGCGAGAGCGCTTCCTGGAGGCGCTGGGTGACCGCGGCGTGGGTGCGCGTCAGCGCGCCCCAGGCGTCGCCGTGCGGGGTGCCGCTGCGCTCGCCGGCGGTCGCCGCGGCGGCGGTTGGGGCCTCGGGGGCCGTGGTGGTGACGCTTTCGCTCATCCCGAACATGATGCCAGATGACACTTGACATGACAATAGTTGTCTTTACAAGCATTTCTGCTACGATTGTTTCTGCGTCAATCATTTGCATGTCAACCGTCCCACAAGCCGCCCTACAGAGAGGAATCGCAATGAGCGCCACGCAGACCGTCCAGCAGGGGATCCCGGCCGGCACCTACGCCGTCGACCCCGTCCACTCGTCCGTCACCTTTGCGATCACCCACAACGGGGTCGCCACCTTCCGCAGCGGCTTCGAGCGCTACGAGGCGGAGTTGAGCGGCGGCGAGGCCCCGAAGCTCATCGGCAGCGTCGACGTCGCCAGCGTCGAGATCGACGAGGAGCAGCTCAAGGGCCACCTCCTCTCCCCCGACTTCTTCGACGCCGAGCGCTACCCGCGGCTGCGCTTCGAGTCGACCGAGTTGAGCGTCGGCGAGGACGGCACGGTGCGGCTGCTCGGCGAGCTCGAGATCCGCGGCGAGAAGCGCGCCGTCGAGGCGAGCGGCAGGTTCGGCCAGATCGGCGCCGACCTCGCCGGCAACGCCCGGGTCGGCCTCTCGGTCGCCGCCACCGTCGACCGCCGCGACTTCGGCCTCGACTGGCAGGCGGAGCTGCCCGGCGGCGGCGAGGTGCTCGACTACGCGGTCAGCATCGCGGTCGAGCTGGAGCTGGTCGCGGAGGGCGAGTAGCGATGCGGGTCCTCGGCATAGTCGGCAGCCTGCGCGAGGGCTCCCACAACCACGCCCTGCTGCGGGAGGCCGCCGAGCGGCTTCCCGCCGGGGCGGAGCTGGTCGAATTCGAGCGACTCGGCGAGATCCCGCCCTACGACGCCGACCTCGAAGGGCTGGAGGTGCCGGAGCCGGTGCGGGCGTTGCGCGAGGCGATCCGCGGGGCCGACGGCGTCCTCGTCGTCACCCCCGAGTACAACCACTCGATCCCCGGGGTGCTGAAGAACGCCCTCGACTGGGCCTCTCGCCCGGCCGGCCGCAGCGCCATGAACGGCAAGCCGGCGCTGGTGGTCGGCGCCTCGACGGGGATGTTCGGCGCCGTCTGGGCCCAGGCCGAGACGCGCAAAGTCCTCGGCGCCCTCGGCGCCCGCGTGGTCGAGGCGGAACTGCCGGTGGCCAAGGTCGCCGACCTCTACCGCGAGGGCAACCTGGAGCTGGCGCCCCAGCAGTCCGAGCAGCTGGCCGAGATCCTCGCCGAGCTGGTCGCGGCGATCGAGGAGGCCCGGGAATTCGCCCGCGAGCGGGTCGCCGCCTGAGTCAGGCCTGCGGGAGGGCGAAGAAGGCGACCGCGGAGAAGTGAGCGACCGCGGCGGCGATCACGAAGAGGTGGAAGACCTCGTGGTAGCCGAAGATCGCCGGGTTGGGATTCGGGCGCTGGGTTGCGTAGACGACGGCGCCGGCGGTGTAGAGGAGGCCGCCGGCGGCGACCAGCATCGTCCCGGCAACGCCCATCTCAGACCACAGCTCCGGGAAGGCGGCGACCGCGACCCAGCCGAGCGCGAGGTAGATCAGCGCCCCAACCCATTTCGGGTGGTCGATCCAGACCATCTCGACGATCGCGCCGGCGATCGCGCCGATCCAGACGACGAGGAGGATCGCGTTGGCGATCGCGCCGTCGAGGACCAGCAGGGCGAACGGGGTGTAGGTCCCCGCGATGAGGAAGAAGATCATCGAGTGGTCCAGGCGGCGCATCCACAGGCGCACGTTGGGCCGGGTCCAGTTGACGCGGTGGTAGAGGGCGCTGGTCCCGAACAGGGCCGAGAGGCTGACCGCGTAGATAGCCACCGCGAGGGTCGCCTTCGGCGTCTTCGCGAGCAGGATCAGGGCGGCTCCGAAGCCGAGCGAGAGGAAGAAGGCCCACTCGTGGGAGACGCCGCGCAGCTTCGGCTTGACCGACGCGATCGCGTCGGTGGCGACCTCGCGCGCGGCCTCGGCTTTCTCGACGGCGGCCTCGCGCGCGGCCGTCGCCTTTTCGCCCATCGTCTCGCGGGCATCCCTGGCGCGGTCGCCCATTCGCTCCGCGCCCCTGCGCAGGTCGTCGACCATCTCTGGAGGGTAGCGGGCCTTTTATGCCGAGTTAGCGGACTTGCCACCATGTAGGGGCGGCATTCGCCTCGCTCGAAACCCCTTATTTGCGCGTTGCGGCACTTTTTCCGTCCTGGCTGGCAGCGATCCTGCGGAGTTACCCCCTAAAGCCGCTGCGAGAGGAGAAGTTTGATGTCCCAGACCGCCACCAGTACTCCCAAGAACGGTCTCCAGGGCCTCTCTATAGAGCGTCGATTTTCGACTCCCGGCGTGCAACCTTTCGACCAGGTCGAGTGGGAGATCCGCGATGCCGTGATCGGCAATCCGGAGAGCCCGGCCTTCGAGCAGCGGGGCGTCGAGTTCCCGAAGAGCTGGTCGCAGAACTCGACCAACATCGTCTCCCAGAAGTACTTCCGCGGTCAGCTCGGCAGCGACCAGCGCGAGTCCTCGGTGAAACAGATGATCGGGCGCGTGGCGGGGACGATCGCCGACTGGGGGCGCGAGGGGGGCTACTTCGCGAGCGACGAGGACGCCGACGCCTTCGAGGCGGAGCTGACGGCGATCCTGCTGCACCAGAAGGCGGCCTTCAACTCGCCGGTCTGGTTCAACGTCGGCTTCGAGGAGACCCCGCAGTGCTCGGCCTGCTTCATCCTCAGCGTCGAGGACACGATGGAGTCGATCCTCGACTGGAACACCAAGGAGGGGAAGATCTTCCGCGGCGGCTCGGGGTCCGGGATCAACCTCTCCAACATCCGCGGCTCGGTCGAGCAGCTCTCCAAGGGCGGCACCGCCAGCGGGCCGGTCAGCTTCATGCGCGGCGCCGACGCCTGGGCCGGGACGATCAAGTCCGGGGGCAAGACCCGGCGGGCCGCGAAGATGGTCGTGCTCGACGTCGACCACCCGGACATCGAGCACTTCATCTGGTGCAAGGCCGACGAGGAGAAGAAGGCCGCCGCCCTGCGCGACGCCGGCTTCGACATGTCGATCGACGGCGAGGGCTTCACCTCGATCCAGTACCAGAACGCCAACAACTCGGTGCGGGTCACCGACGAGTTCATGGAGGCGGTCGAGGGCGGCGAGGACTGGCACCTGACCGCGCGCACCAACGGCGAATCGGTGAAGACGGTCGACGCCCGCGGGCTGATGAACCAGATCGCCGACGCCGCCTGGCGCTGCGCCGACCCCGGCATCCAGTACGACACCACGATCAACCGCTGGCACACCTGCCCGGAGTCGGGCCGGATCAACGCCTCCAACCCCTGCAGCGAGTACATGCACGTCGACGACTCGGCCTGCAACCTGGCCTCGCTGAACCTGATGAAGTTCCGCCGCGAGGACGGCAGCTTCGACGCGGCCGAGTTCGAGCACGCGGTCGACATCGTCTTCTTGGCGCAGGAGATCGTCGTCGGCTTCTCCAGCTACCCGACCGAGGGGATCACCGAGAACGCCAACAAGTTCCGCCAGCTCGGGCTCGGCTACGCCAACCTCGGCGCCCTGCTGATGTCCGACGGCCTCCCCTACGACTCGGTCGAGGGCCGCAACGTCGCCGCCGCGATCACGGCGCTGATGACCGGCCGGGCCTACCGCCAGTCGGCGCTGATCGCCGCCGGGGCGACGGGGCCCTACGAGGAGTACGAGAAGAACCGCGAGCCGCACAACGGCGTGATGCGGATGCACCGCGACGCGTCATACGAGATCGACGGCGAGGGGATCAAGGGCGACCTGCTGGCGGCGGCGCAGCGCTCGTGGGACGAAGCGGTCGAGCTCGGCGAGGAGCACGGCTACCGCAACGCCCAGGCGACGGTGCTGGCCCCGACCGGGACGATCAGCTTCCTGATGGACTGCGACACGACCGGGATCGAGCCCGACTTCTCGCTGGTCAAGTTCAAGGAGCTGGTCGGCGGCGGCTCGATGACGATCGTCAACAAGTCGGTGCCGATGGCGCTGGAGGCGATGGGCTACTCCGAAGCCGAGATCGACCAGATCAACGCCTACATCAAGGAGAAGAACACGATCGTCGGGGCGCCGGGTCTGAAGGACGAGCACCTCGAGGTCTTCGACGTCGCGGTCGGCGAGCGGGCGATCTCCCACACCGGCCACATCGACATGATGGCCGCGACCCAGCCGTTCCTCTCCGGGGCGATCTCGAAGACGGTCAACCTGCCGCAGACGGCGACGGTGGAGGACATCGCCGACGCCTACACGCGCGGCTGGAAGGGCGGCCTGAAGGCGCTGGCGATCTACCGCGACGGCTCGAAGACGGCTCAGGCGCTGCGCACCGACGCCCAGGAAGAGAAGGGGGCGGAAGCCGAGGTGGCGATGGCCGAGCCGGTGCGCAAACGGATGCCGCAGGAGCGGGAATCGATTACGCACAAGTTCAATATCGCCGGACACGAGGGATACATCACCGCCGGCAAGTACGACGACGGCACCGTCGGCGAGATCTTCCTCACCGACATCGGCAAGGAGGGCTCGACGATGCGGGGGCTGCTCAACGCCTTCGCGACGGCGATCTCGCTCGGCCTCCAGTACGGCGTCCCGCTCGAAGACTTCGTGCGCAAGTTCAGCTACATGCGCTTCGATCCGGAGGGCATGACGCAGAACCCGGAGATCCCCTTCGCCAAATCGATGCCGGACTACATCATGCGCTGGCTCGCGAGCCGGTTCATCGACGACACCGAAGTGCTCGAGGAACTGGGGATCATGACCCAGGAGGTCCGCAGCAAGAAGGAAGCGGAGACCTCGCAGCTGGGGCTCGGGATCCCGACCGACACCGCCGGGCCAGCCAACGGCGGCGGCAACGGCAACGGCGGCTCCCAGCCGAGCGGCGCGGCCGTCCCGGCCTCGGCGGCCTTCACCGACACGCCCCCGGTCGTCCCGGCGAAGATGTCGGGGCTGGAGCTCGGCCCCGCCTGCGAGCAGTGCGGCGGCATGATGCAGCGGACGGGCTCTTGCTACACGTGTTCGTCGTGCGGCAACAACACCGGCTGCGGCTGATCTGAGGGCGGATAGCCGGCGCGAGACGCCACCCGCGGCTTCGCGCCGTACGGCGTGAGTACTGTCGCTGCGCCGCGTGCGGCGTCTCGCTTGGCTCTACACCCTCAGATCACGGCGACTCGTCCTACGGCCTCAGAGCGTTTACGCTGGCTGAATGCTTCTGGCCATTGGGCTTTCGCTGCTGGCGCTCGGTGCTCACGGCAACGTCGCGCCGTGTGAGAAGGCGATGATCGGGCACGGGC
>CBIHMQ010000132.1:0-6166 GCA_966211075.1 uncultured bacterium | reverse complement strand
CTGCTGGAAACCGCCGGCCTGGCGGTCGCGGTGGCGACGATCCCGGTGGCGCTCGCCTGCCTGCTCGCCGGGCTCGGCGTCAACCTCGCCCAGGTCGGCTTCCGGATCGCCCCGGAAGGGCTCAAGCCGGACCCGAAACGGCTCAACCCGATCCAGGGCGCCAAGAACATCTTCGGCACCAACGCGATCGCGGAGACGATCAAGAGCAGCGCCAAGGTGCTGATCGTCGGCGCGATCGCGGCGATGGCGCTGCTGCCGAACCTGCAGGACCTGGCGGCGCTGGTCGGGATCGAGCCGCCGGCGCTGGGGAAGGAGATCGCCTCGCGGGCGGCCGGGATCGCCTGGAAGGCGGCTGCCGCCTACCTGCTGATCGCCGCCGCCGACATGTTCTGGCAGCGCCACCGCTTCGAGAAACAGCTGAAGATGGCGAAGGAGGAGGTCCGCCGCGAGCAGAAAGAGGAGACGCTCTCGCCGGAGCTGCGCGCCTCGCGGCGCCGCCGCCAGCAGGAAATGTCCGGCGGCCGGATGATGGCGGCGGTGCTCGGCGCCGACGTCGTCGTCGCCAACCCGACCCACTTCGCGGTCGCGCTCAGCTACGACGGCAGCAAGGCGGCGCCGACCGTCGTCGCCAAGGGACAGGATCTGGTGGCACTGCGGATCCGCGGTATCGCCGAGGAGAACGGCATCCCGGTGGTCGAGAACCCGCCGCTGGCCCGCTCGCTGTTCGACTCGGTCGCGCTCGAAGCCGAGATCCCCGAGGACTTCTACCGCGCCGTCGCCGAGCTGCTCGCCTTCGTCTACCGCACCGCCAAGCGCGGTGCCCCGATCGCGAGGGCCGCGTGAGCGCCGGGATGAAGCGCCTGATGGCGCACGCCGACCTGGTCGCCGCGGTAGCGGTGGTGATGGTCGTGGTGATGATGATCGTGCCGCTGCCGCCGCTGCTGATCGACCTCTTCATCACCCTCAACATCTCGGCGGCGATCGCGATCGTGGTCGCGACGCTGTACGTGCCCCGGGCGCTCGACTTCGCCGCCTTCCCAAGCCTGCTGCTGCTGACGACGATGTTCCGGCTCGGGATCAACGTCTCGGTGACCCGGCAGATCCTGCTGCACGGCGAAGGCGGCGAGGTCGTCCACGCCTTCGGCAGCTTCGTGGTCGGCGGCAACGTCGTCGTCGGGCTGGTCGTCTTCTTCATCCTCGTGGTGATCCAGTTCGTGGTCGTCACCAACGGCGCCGGCCGCGTCGCCGAGGTCGCCGCCCGCTTCACCCTCGACGCGATGCCGGGCAAGCAGATGGCGATCGACGCCGACCTCAACGCCGGCCAGATCACCGACCAGCAGGCCCACGACCGCCGCGAAGACATCGCCCGCGAGGCCGACTTCTACGGGGCGATGGACGGCGCCTCCAAGTTCGTCAAAGGCGACGCGATCGCCGGCATCCTGATCGTCCTCATCAACCTCGTCGGCGGCATCGTGATCGGGGTGATGCAGCAGGGGATGTCGTTCTCCGAAGCGACCGCCCACTACTCGCTGCTGACCGTCGGCGACGGCCTGGCGGCGCAGATCCCGGCCCTGCTGATCGCCGTCGCGACCGGGATCCTCGTCACCCGGTCCGCCTCCAAACGGGACCTCGGCAACGACATCGCCCACCAGATCTTCTCCCAGCGCAAGGCGCCGATGGTGGCGGCGGCGGTGATCTGCGGCTTCGCCCTCGTGCCGGGCCTGCCGAAACTCCCCTTTCTGTTGATCGGCGGCGCCCTGGCCGGGATCGCTTACGCGGTCCGCGACGGGATGCCGGGCGACGAGGACGAGCAGAAGGCGCTCGAGGCCGGGGCGGCGCCGCTGGAGCTGCCACCGGGACCGGCCGAGGGCGGCGCCCCGGCGGTCGACCCGCTGGAGCTGGCGATCGGGTTCGGGCTGGTGCCGCTGGTCGACCAGGGCGCCGGCGGCGGCCTGATGGGCCGGGTCAGCGGCATGCGCAAGCAGCTGGCCGGCGAGCTGGGCACGGTGATCCCGCCGGTCCGGATCCACGACGAGATCGGCCTCGACTCGCACGAGTACGCGCTGCGGGTGCGCGGCAGCGAGGTGGCGCGCGGCCGGACGATGCCGGGCCACCAGCTGGCGATGGACTCCGGCGAGGCGGTCGGCGAGGTCGCCGGCGTGCCGACCACCGAGCCGGCCTTCGGGCTGCCGGCGACCTGGGTCCCGGACGCCTCGCGGCCGGAAGCCGAGGCGCTCGGCTTCACCGTCGTCGACGGCGAATCGGTGATCGCCACCCACCTGACCGAGACGATCCGCGGCCACGCCGCCGAGCTGCTGACCCGCCAGGAGACGCGCAAGCTGCTCGACGGCCTCAAGGAGACCAACGCCGCCGCGGTCGAGGAGGTCGTCCCCGACCTGCTCTCGCTGGGCGAGGTGCAGCGGGTCCTGCAGGCGCTGCTGCGCGAGGGCGTCCCGATCAAGGACCTCGGCGCGATCGTCGAGGCGATCGGCGACAAATCGCGCCTCACCCGCGACACCGCGGTGCTGGCCGAGTACGCGCGAGCGGCGCTGGGTCGGACGATCACCGCCCCGCACGTCGACGCCGCGCAGCGGCTGCGGGCGATCTCGCTCGACCCGGCGATCGAGCAGGAGATCGGCGACTCGATCGCCCAGACCGCCGACGGCGAGCAGCTGGCGATGGAGCCGGCCCGCGCCCAGGACCTGGTCGCGGCGCTGCGCGGCCAGCTCGACGCGGCGCTGGCCCAGGGCGGCCGCCCGGTCCTGCTCTGCTCGGCGCGCGCCCGTAGACATCTTCGACACCTCTGCGAGCAGTCACTGCCGCAGCTGACGGTTTGTTCCTACAACGAGATCGTGCCCGGAGTCCGGGTCGAGAACATGGGGGTGGTCCAGGTATGAGCGAGACGCTTACGGCCGAGGGCGAGGTCCGGACCTACCGGGGCAGCTCGATCGAGGAGCTGCTGCCGAGGATTCGGGCCGAGCTTGGGAGCGGCGCGGTGATTCTGTGCCAGCGCGAGGGGCTCATTGGCGGGATCGGTGGGTTCTTTCAGAAGCGTTGCGTTGAGGTTGAAGCGCGGGGCGGTGGAGTCGGGATCGACGTCTACGACGAAGACGAGGCGGCGGGACCCCGGGTGGACGATGCGGTCGGGCCGCGGGTCCTGTCGCAGGGGGAGGGGGGCGCTGCGGGCGAGGGCGTCCTCGGCCCCCCTCCCCCTACGCCACCCCCGGGAGCAGCCACTTCGGCTGACCAGGAGCCCGCGATCGCCTCGGCAGGTACCTCGGGCTCGGAGCTGCCCGAGCAACTGGACGCCACGGTCGAGTTCAAGGCCGTGCCCGGACCGCTGCCGGTCCGGAACGACGCGGCGACGCGCGAGGGGCTGTCGACTCCCGCCGTCCAGGAGTTGGTGCGGCAGGCTCAACCGTTCGCGGAAATGCTCGAAGGGGCCAGCGCCGGTGCTGAAGCAGCGGCGGAAACAGCGGGACCGTCGCCAGCCGGGGACACCGCCGCTACTGTCGACACGGAGACGCCTGGTCTCGCGGAGCCACGACGCTCGAAGGCCGCTGGCAATCTCCGGGACGGATTGGTCGCCGGTGGGGTCGGGACGGACCTGGCCGGGGAGATTGTCGATGCCGTGGTGGCGAGTGCGCTGCCGTTCGCCAATTCGGGGCGGCTGCGGACGCTGGTGCGGGACGAGTTGGCGCTGCGGGTGCCGGTGGCTACGGCGGCGGCGCCGGGACGGCGGACGGTTGCCGTGGTCGGGCCGGCCGGGGCTGGGAAAACGGCGGCGATCGCCGGGGTCGCGGTCGCTCATGCCGGGGCCGGTAAGACGGTCGCCTGCCTGGCCGTCGATCCGAGCGACGGGGGCGCGGCGCTGGAGTCGATGCTGGCTGACGCGAACGTGCTGGTTGCGGCCGTCAGCGGGAAGCGGCTCGGGGCGGTCTGCCGCGCGGGCGCCAAAGACGACGACCAGCTCGCCGCCGCCGTCGCCCGCGCCGACCTGGTTCTGATCGACACGCCGGCCTCGTTCGCCGGCGCGGACGGGCTGGCGGCGCTCGGCAAGGCGCTGAAAGCCGCCGGGGTCGACGAGACGCACCTGGCGCTGCGCGCCGGGACCGCGGCGGCGGTCGGGGCCGAGCTCGCCGACGGCCTCAGCGCCCTGCGCCCGAACCGCCTGCTGCTCACCGGCGCGGCCGAGACCGCCCACGTCGGCGGCGCCCTCGACGTGGCGATCCGCTGCGAACTGCCGCTCGGCTACGTCGCCGACGGCCCCAGCTCGATCGCGCCCGCCGACGCGCGGGCGCTGGCCTCGCGGGTGACGCCGTGAGGCGCCGCCCGTCCTGTGATGAGTTCTGCCCGCCTGCCGGGCAGAACTCATCACACCGGGAGCCTCAACCATGACCGGCACCGATCAGAACGCGATCCGGATCGCCGACCACCCGCGGGCGATGCGGCAGATCGAGCTGGCGCGGGGCTGGGGCGGGATCGGCTGCTTCCTTTTCGTCGGGCTGGTCTCGCTGCAGAGCAGCGTGCCGCCGCTCGATGCCGGAGTGCGGGCGCTGCTGGCCGGGGTGGTCGGCTACGTCGCCGGCTGGGGGCTGTCGCTGATGGTCTGGCGCCACCTGGCCCTGGCCGAGGCGGCCGCGGCGCGCGACTCGGCGGAAGCGCGCCGGGCCGCCCTGATCGAGCAGATCGAGACCCGGGCCGCGGCGCTGGGCGCCGGCGGGCCCGAGCCGGGCGGGGCCGGTGTCCCGCCGATGCCGGGGCCGGCCGCTGCCGCACCCCTCTCTACCGACCGCGCCGCGACGGCGCGAGCCCCCGAGGAGGCGATTGCCCGATGACCGTCGCGACGAAGACGATCGACTTCACCCGGCCGACCAAGTTCACGCCCGACCACGAGCGGCGGCTGCACCGGGCCCTGGCCGCCTTCTGCCGGACCACTTCGACGCGACTCTCGGCCGAGTTGCGGCTGCCGATCGAGCTCGAGGTCGCCGAGGCGACGCAGCTGACTTGGGCCAACGCCCACGACCGCCTCGCCTCCTCGGCGCTCTGCGCCGTGGTCGAGCTGCGGCCGGCCGGGACGCAGATGCTGCTCGGCGCCGATTCCGGCTTCGTCCTCACCGGGATCGAGTCGCTGCTCAGCGGCCCCTGCGAGGAGACCCCGCCGGACCGCCGCCTGACCGAGATCGACCTCGCCCTCGCCCGCCGCCTCTTCGACGGCCTGCTCACCCAGATGACCGTGGTCTGGCGCGACCTCGCTGGGGTCGAGCTGGCCCTGGTCGGGGTCGACTCGCAGCTGGAGACGGCCCAGGTGGCGCCGGTCAGCGAGCCGACCCTGGCCCTGACCATGCGCGCCCGCATGCAGGGGACCGAGTTCGCCCTCTCGCTGCTCGTCCCCCACCGCGCGATCGCCCCGGTCGAGGGCCGCATCCTCGGCCGCCACGCCGAGGGCGCCGAGGCGCCGGACCCGGCCGACCGCCAGCACCTCCGCGAAGCGCTGGCCGGGGTCGAGGTGCCGCTGCGAGCCCAGATTGCCGGTCCGCAGACTCCCGCCTCCCAGGTCCTGGAGCTGCAGCCGGGCGCCGTTCTCGGCCTCGACGCCCGCGTCGCCGATGGCCTCGGCCTCTGCGTCGAGGGCATCCGGGTGCTGGCCGCGAAGCCCGGCCGCAGCGGCAGCCGCCGCGCCGTCCAGGTCCTCGAGGCGCTCGAGCCCGACGCCGCCGCCGGCCTCGCCCAGCTGGTCGCCGCCCCGCCCCGTCCCGCCGCCGGCAGCGGCAGCCCCGACGCCGGCCTCAGCCGCTCGCTCGGCGCCGTCCCGGTGCGGGTCTGGGCCGAGCTCGGCGAGGCCCGCCTCTCCCTCGCCGAGGTCGTCGGCCTCGGGCCCGGCGCGGTCGTCGAGCTCGACCGCCGCATCGACGACCCGATCGGCCTCTACGTCAACGGCCTCCGCTTCGCCCACGGCGAGCTGACCATCGCCGACGACGAGTGGGCCGTCCGCATCGACGCCGTCACCGGCTTCGGAGGCGCCGAGTGACCACCACGCTTGTCGTCTACCTGGACGGTGGGGTCGCCCGGGCGCGAGCGTGCCTCGAGTCGCTCGCGGCGCTCGATTCCGACCCCACCTTCGAGGCGATCGTGGTCGATGACGCGAGCGCCGACCTCGCACCCC
>CBIHMQ010000131.1:0-6246 GCA_966211075.1 uncultured bacterium | reverse complement strand
GCTGGAGGGGCTGGAGGGGAGCGTGCGGGTGCGGCGCGACCGCTGGGGGGTTCCCCACATCGAGGCCGACGCCGCCCGCGACCTCTACTTCGCCCAGGGCTTCGCGCACGGCCAGGACCGGCTCTGGCAGATGGACTTCTACCGCCGCGTCGTCCGCGGCCTGGTCGCCGAGATGGCCGGGCCGGAGGGGTTGCCGATCGACCGGCTGATCCGCACGCTCGGCATCCGCCGCGTCGCCGAAGCCGAGGAGGCGGCGCTCGACCCGCGCCTGCGGGCGCCGCTGGAGCGCTTCTGCGCCGGCGTCAACGCGGCGGCGGCCAACGCCACGGCGCCGCCGTTCGAGATGCAGCTGCTGCGGCTGCGTTTCGAGCCCTGGCAGCCGGTCGACATCCTCAGCCTCGGCAAGCTGCTCGCCTTCGGGCTCTCGACCAACTGGGAGCGGGAGCTGCTGCGGGCCGACATGGTGCGGACGCTGGGCGCGGAGCTGACCGCCAAGCTCGACCCCACCTACCCGGCCGACAACCCGGTCGTCACCCAGGAAGCCTGGTCCGGCGACGGGCTGGCGATCGTCGAGCAGATCGACTCGGTGCGGCGCTCGCTCGGCCTCGCCGCCGAGGCGAGCGGCTCCAACAACTGGGCGGTCAGCGGCAAGCTCAGCGCCACCGGCTCGCCGCTGATCGCCGGCGACCCGCACCTGCCCCCGAGCATGCCGGGCATCTGGTACCAGGTCGGCCTCAGCCACGGCGGCCGCACCGTCCGCGGCGCCTCGATGCCGGGGATGCCGGGCGTCTACATGGGCCAGAACGACGACGTCTGCTGGACCTTCACCAACGTCATGGCCGACGTCGAGGACCTCTTCGTCGAGCGGGTCGAGGGCGACCGCTACCTGTTCGAGGACGAGTGGCGGCCGCTTGAGATCCTCCGCGAGGAGATCCCGGTCAAGGGCCGCGCCCAGCCGGAGGCGATGGACGTCCGCCTCACCCATCACGGCCCGATCGTCAACGAGGCGCTCGGCGCCGACGAGGCCGAGCCCCTGGCCCTCTCCTGGCTGGCGCTGCGCGAACCGACCGCCTTCGCGGGGATGTTCGAGCTGCTGGAGATCTCCTCCGGGCCGGAGCTGGTTGCCAAGCTCGAGGGCCACACCGCTCCCGCCTCGAACCTGATCTGGGCCGACCGACACGGCTCGATCGGGTACAAGCTGATCGGCCGCCTGCCGCGCCGCCGCGGCGGCTGCCCCGACCTGCCGAAGCCGGGCTGGACCGGCGAGTACGAGTGGGAGGGGACGCTCCCCTACGCGGAGATGCCGGAGACGGTCGACCCCGAGAGCGGCTACCTGGTCACCGCCAACAACCCGATCGTCGGCGACTCCTACCCGCACCACATCACCAGCGAGTGGCTCGACGGCTTCCGCGCCAAGCGGATCGAGCAGCTGCTGGGGGAGAGCGACGAGCACGACGTCGAGGGCTTCGAGGCGATGCAGTCCGACGACCTCTCGCTGCCGGGGATCGAGGCGGCGCGCCGCCTCGGCAAGCTGCACCCGCGCGGCCAGCGGGAGATCAGCGCCTTGGAGCGGCTGCGCAGCTGGGACGGCCGGCTCGACCCGGAGACGATCGCCGGGACGATCTACCAGGCCTTCATCCTCCGCCTCGCCCGCGAGGTGGCGCGGGCCGCGATCGGCGACCGTGACCTCTGCGAGCGCTACCTCGACCGCGCCGACAACGGCTTCACCCCGCACACGACCTCGCCGTGGCGCTGGCACTCGCACCTGATGAAGCTCTGGGAGGAGGGCGACGAGGAGCTGATCGGGCGGCCCTGGGAGGAGCTGGTCCTGGAGGCGCTGGCCGGCGCACTCGACGATCTCGGCGACCGCTTCGGGCCCGACCCGGAGGGCTGGCGCTGGGGCCGGGTCCACGAGATGGAGTTCCCGCACCCGCTTGGCGAGGCCAACGGGCTGCTGCGGCGGCTGCTGAACCGGCGGCTGCGGGCGGGCGGCGCCCAGGAGACGGTCAGCCAGATCGCCTACGACCCGAATGACCCCTACCGGGCGGTCTGGGCGCCGAGCTGGCGGATGGTCGCCGACCCGACCGACCCCGACCGCTCGCGCTGGCAGATGTTCACCGGCCAGTCCGGCCACCCGGCCAGCCCCCATTACGACGACCTCCAGCCCGACTGGCTCGACGGCCGCACCCAGCCGATGCGCGGCGAGGGCCCCTGGCGGGAGCTGGAGCTCGTGCCGAGCGCGACTTGAGCCCGGTGGCCGGGTTCGTGTGGGCATGAAATCCAGTCGCCTCACGCTCGCACTCGTCCTCGCCGCCTTGGCGGTCCTCGTCGTCCCGGCCGCCGCCCAGGCGCTGCCGCGCGGTTTCTTCGGGATCGTCCCGCAGACGACCTTGGAGCCGGGTGACTTCAGCCGGATGCGGGCTGGCGGCGTCGACACGGTCCGGGTGCCCGTCTCCTGGAGCGCCACCAAACCGAAGGCGAACAGCGAGTTCGCATGGGCCGGCCTCGACGCGACGGGGGCGGGCGCCGCCCGCGAGCGGATCGAAGTGCTGCCGTTCCTCTACTCGACGCCGCGCTGGATCTCCGGCGACTGGCGCCGGCTGCCGGTCGACAACGCCCGCCAGCGCCGGGCCTGGGGCGAATTCGTGACCGCGATCGTCGCGCGCTACGGGCGCACCGGGACCTTCTGGGCCGAGCACGGGCCGGGCAGCGACGAACCGTTGCCGCGGCTGCCGATCCGCAACTGGCAGATCTGGAACGAGGAGAACTTCTTCTACTTCACGCGCCCCGCCTCGCCGCAGCGCTACGCGCGGCTGCTCGCCGTCTCCCGGCCGGCGATCAACCGCGGCGACCGGCGCGGCGACCTCGTCCTCGGCGGCCTCTTCGGCGAGCCGCGCCAGGGCCCGCCGCGGGCGATGGACGCGGTCGAGTTCCTCGAACGGCTCTACCGCGTGCGCGGCGTCAAGGCCAACTTCGACGCCGTCGCCGTGCACCCCTACGCCGCCGACGCGGCGGAGCTGCGGCGGATCGTCGAAGAAGCGCGGCAGGTGATGGTCCGCAACGGCGACCGCCGCAGCGGCCTCTTCCTGACCGAGGTCGGCTGGGGCTCGCAGGCCAACAGCCCGATCTCTTTCGAGGTCGGCAAGCGGGGCCAGGCCCGCGAACTGCGCGCCGCCTACCGGTACCTGCTGGGCAACCGCGGCCGCCTGAAGCTGCGGCAGGTCGACTGGTTCACCTGGAAGGACATGCCCGGCTCCTGCTCGTTCTGCGACTCGACCGGGATGTTCCGGGCCGGCGCCAAGTTCCGGCCGAAGCCGGCCTGGCACGCCTTCGTCTCGTTCGCGCGTTGAGCGCCGCCCGGCCGGGCGCTCAGATCGGCTCGAGCGAGAGGCCGCCGGCGGCCTCGGTGACGGCGGTGACGACCTCGACGATCTCCGGTGGCGCCTTCTCGGGCGAGCCGCTGTCGAAGGGCGGGTCGGGGTCGTACTCGATGCCGAGCTGGACCGCCTGGGCGACCTCCGGGCCGACCTCGACCGAGACCAGGTGCAGTGCCATGTCGATGCCGGCGGTGACCCCGGCGGCGGTGACGAGCTTGCCGTCCATCACCCAGCGGCCCCCGACCGGGTCGGCGCCGAAGCGCTCGACCGCGTCGAGCAGCAACCAGTTCGAGGTCGCCCGCTTGCCGTCGAGCAGGCCGGCGGCGCCGAGGATCAGCGAGCCGGTGCAGACCGAGGTGGTCCATTTGGTCTGGCGGTCGACGCCGCGCAGCCACTCCAGGACCTCCTCGTCGTGCATCAGGGCGCGGCTGCCGATCCCGCCCGGGACGAGCACGACGTCGGGCTCTTCGGCGTCGCCGAGGTAGCCGTCGGCGAGGAGGCCGAGGCCGCCTTCGCAGCGCACCTCGCCGGGCTGCTTGGCGACGAAGCGCACGTCCCAGCCGGGCACGTTGCGCATCACTTCGTAGGGTCCGGCCGCGTCGAGGACGGCCATCCGGTCATAGAGCAAGATCGCGATATCCATGCCGACCATGGTGCCGGCACGGGGCGGCGCTCGCCAGTGGCAGGATTGCCAATGTCCGCTAGATTTCTGCCATGGGCGGCGAGCGTGGCAGCAAGCGACGGCACCGGGTCGTCGGCCTTTGCCTCGACGGGATGGTCGCCTTCGACCTGACCGCGCCGGCCCAGGCTTTCGGGCTCGCCGCCGCCGCGGACGGCTCGCCTCACTACGCGTTCTCGACCTGCTCCGTCGACGGCGGCCCGGTGCGCACGACCAGCGGCTTCGCGATCGCCCCGGAGGCGGGCCTGCGGGCGCTGGCGAGCGCCGGGACCGTCGTCGTCCCCGGCTACGCGGGGATCCTGGCGCCGCCGCCGGAGCCGGCGCTGGCGGCGCTGCGGCGCGCCGCAGCGCGGGGGGCCCGGGTCCTCTCGGTCTGCACCGGCGCCTTCGCGTTCGCCCACGCCGGTCTGCTCGACGGCCGCCGCGCCGCCACGCACTGGGCCTGGGCGGACGAGCTGGCCCGCCGCTTCCCGACCGTCACGGTCGACCCGGCGGTGCTGTTCGTCGACGAAGGCGCGGTGATGACCTCGGCCGGCCTCAGCGCCGGGATCGACCTCAGCCTGCACGCGATCCGCAAGGACCACGGCGCCGCCTGCGGCGAACGGGTCGCCCGCCACATGGTGGCGCCGCCGCACCGCGACGGCGGCCAGGCCCAGTTCATCGAGCGGCCGCCGCCGGCACCCGGCTCGCTGGAGCCGACCCGGCGCTGGGCCGCCGAGCGACTCGACGAGCCGCTCGACGTCGCCGCGATGGCGTCCCATGCCGGGGTCAGCCCCCGCACGTTCGCCCGCCGCTTCCGCGAGGAGACCGGGACGACGCCGCTGCAGTGGCTGCTCGGCCAGCGCGTGCTCGAGTCGCGGCGGCTGCTCGAGGAGTCCGACCTGCCGGTCGAGACGATCGCCTGGCGCTGCGGCTTCGGCACCGCCGCCTCGCTGCGGGACCATTTTCGCCGCGCAACCGCGACCACCCCGACCGCCTACCGTCGCGCGTTCGCCAAGTTAGAGTCAGCGGCCGGATGAGCCGCAGGGACCAGATCACGCTCAACCACGCGGAGCTGCGGGAGCTGCTCGAGGGCGAGCGGATCGCCGTCGTCTCCAGCCTCGGGTCGCGGGGCTGGCCGCACTCGATGCCGCTCTGGTTCGTGCCCCGTGAGGGCGAGGTCTGGATCTGGACCTACGCGAAGTCGCAGAAGGTGCGCAACCTCGAACGCGACCCGCGGGCGACGGTGCTGGTCGAGACCGGCCGCGAGTACGGGGAGCTGCGCGGGGCGATGGTCGAGGCGGAGGCGGAGATCCACCGCGACTTCGAGACCGTGATCGGCTTCGCCGAAGAGCTGACCGTGCGCTACGCGGAGGGGATATCGGCCGTCGAGGGCGACGCCAAGGCGGCCCTGG
Source organism: uncultured bacterium (assembly GCA_966211075.1). Lineage (GTDB taxonomy): Bacteria > Actinomycetota > Thermoleophilia > Solirubrobacterales > 70-9 > VAYN01. The sequence goes on along the minus strand of CBIHMQ010000131.1, from coordinate 796 downwards.
AAGCGCAGGCTCCGAAGCGGGTGGCGATCCGGTTTCGGGCGGTGCGGACGGCTACCTGGGACCATCGCAAGCTCGGCGGGACCTACTGACGCGGCGATGACAAGTTCGCTCCATGCGGGCTTCAGCCGTGTTAGAGGTTGACCCGACCGCTACCTTTCCCTGCTCGATGAGCCGCCGCCCCCTCATCTCCCTGTTCGCCGCCGCCCTGATTGCCGTCGTCTTCGTCGGCTTCGTCGCCCAGTCCGGCTCCGCGATGGCGCCGCCGCTGACCCCGAAGCCGCCCAAGCCGCCGCGGGAGTTCTTCGGGATCGGGCCGCAGACGATGCTGACCGACAGGGACGCCGCCTACATGAAGGCCGGCGGGATCGAAGTGGTGCGCTGGCCGCTCTCCTGGGGCGGCGTCCAGCCGACCCACAACGCTCCCTACGACTGGGGCGCGATGGACCAGGTCGTCGCCGTCGCCGCCCGCCACGGGCTGCGGGTGCTGCCCTTCGTCTACTCCAGCCCGAGGTGGATCGGCAAGGAAACGCGACTGCCGGTCGACAGCGGGCGGGCCCGCCGGGCTTGGGCCGCATTCCTCGGCGCTGCGGTCAGGCGCTACGGGCCCGGCGGAGAATTCTGGCGGGAGTACTCGCCCGGGGTGATCCAGTACGAGCCGGCGATCACGCGGCCGCTGCCGATCCGCAAATGGCAGATCTGGAACGAGGCCAACTTCTTCTACTTCGCCTTCCCGGTGTCGCCGACGCGCTACGCGCGGCTGCTGAAGATCTCGGCCCCGGCGATCAAAGCGGTGGAT
>CBIHMQ010000130.1:0-6252 GCA_966211075.1 uncultured bacterium | reverse complement strand
GTCTTCAGCGAGCACCTGCCCACGCTCGAGCTCATCGCGGCGTGGGTCGAGAAGACCGAGTTGTAGGTCGAGGCGTCGAGGATCTGGCCGCCGGGCTGGGCCAGCTCGGCCCGGATCAGCATCGCCAGCAGGCCGCCGACGAAGAAGAAGAAGGTGGTCGTGACCAGGTACTGGACCCCGATCACCTTGTGGTCGGTGTTGAAGTTGAAGTAGTCCCGCCAGCTGGCGGCGCCGTGGGCGGCGTGGTCGTCGGCCTCGGTCGGCGTCCCCAGTGCCCAGCGCACCCAGTAGGTGATCGCGCCGAACCCGACCAGGAAGCCGAGCGAGCCGGTGATCAGCGGCACCACCACGTGTGGGTAACCGGTCTGCTCGGTCTGGAAGACGGGCAAACCGGAGATCGCGCGCAGGACGATCACCAGGCAGAAGCCGAGCGCGGCCCCGGCCAGCGCCCCCAGCAGCCCCCGCAGCCATCGGGTGGCCAGTTCCCCGCCGTCGATCCCGAACGCTTCGCCGTTCGCGCCGCTGGCGCTGGCCGTCGCAACCTGGGGGGTGCTGGAAGTCAAGCCGTCCTCCTTGGAATTTTCACACGCTGCGTGTGAAAACTATCAGGGAGCCAACTCAGCCTCCTCGATCGCCGCCGCCAACCGCTCCAGCGCCGCCTCGTCGAGGTCGGCTTCGATGCGGGGGAAGAGCTCGCGCTCCTCGAAGCGGACGTGGTCGTTGAGGGTGTCGCCGAGCGCCCGGATTTCGGTCAGGTCGGCGAGGCCGGCCTCCAGGCGCAGCGCCTCGCGGCGGATCCGCAGGTGCTCCTCGAGCATCCGGGCAACGCCCGCCCGGTCGATCTCGGCGTGCAGCGCCCAGCCCGGCAGCAGCACCTCCTCCTCGACGCGGAAGTGGCGGCGGCCGTCGTCGCGCCAGAACTCGAGGAAGCCGGCGGCGGCCGAGTCGGCGTCGGTCGCCTCGCGCAGCCGCTTGGCGGCGAGCAGGGCGGCCAGGTGCTCGCGGGAGAGCGGTCGCAGGGCGGCGGCGCGTTTCACGGCGACGCCCCTCGCCCGCCGCTCAGTGGCGCTTCGGCGCCGTGACCGCGATCCGGCAGCCGGCGGCGTCAGGGTCGTGGGGCTCGAACTCGGCCAGGCTGCGGTCGGGATCGAGCTCGGCGAGCAGGCCCGTGGTGATCCCCCGGTGCAGCCCGCAGACGATCGGCTGGTTCTCCCGCACCGAGTCGCGGTAGGGGCAGTTGCCGAGCGTGCAGGTGAAGCTGCCGTCGGTTTTGACGTCGAGCGTCGGCTGGAAGCCGAGCGCCGAGATCGCCTGCTGGAAGCCCTCGACCGGGTCCTCGACTCCCTGCCCCGCCAGCTCGCGGCCGATCTCGCGGCCGGCCCGTTCGACCTCGCTCCGTCGCGAGCGGTTGTCGGGGATCGCCCGGGCCAGCCACGCGGCCAGGTCGGAGTAAGCGCGCGGCCGCATCCCACCGGGGTGGGCGTCGGGGGAGATCGCCCAGCTGTCGCGCGGCCGCCCCTGGCCGCCGCGGACCCGGGTGCGGACCACGAAGCCGCCCTCCTCGAGCCGCTCGAGGTGGCGGCGGACGCCGTTGGGATGCAGCCCGAAGTGGGAGGCGACCTCCTCGGTGCCGGCCGGGGCACGTCGCTCGACGAGGAAGCTGAAGATCTGGGCGCGGGTCGGCTGGGCGAGCGCGCCATCGGGTACGGGCAGGTCCATCGCCACCCACCCTTACACAGCCGCGGCGGCGGGACAATGCCTGGCTGATATTTTTCCCACTCCGAGTGTGAAATTGCCCCGAGCCTGGAGGACCCCGTGGCCTACGTCATCACCGAGCCCTGCATCGGCACCAAGGACAACTCCTGCGTGGAGGTGTGCCCGGTCGACTGCATCCACCCGACGCCCGACGAGGAGGGCTACGACGCGGCGGAGATGCTCTTCATCGATCCCGACGAGTGCATCGATTGCGATGCCTGCGTGGAGGCCTGCCCGGTCGACGCGATCTACCCTCAGGACATGGTCCCGCACGACTTCCTCAAGTACATCGCGATGAACGCGGACTACTTCAAGGCCTCGGCGGGCTAGGAGGGTTCGCCGAGCCCTCCTAGCGGGCGGGCGCTACATCGCGCACTCGCCCTCGCCCCGGATCACTTCGTAGGGGGTGGTCCGGTTCCAGTCGATGAACTCACGCATGGTCTCGAGGCTGAACTCGGCCGGGAGGGTCAGCTCCTTCACCTCGGCTTCGAAGCGCTCGTTGCCGACCCGCTCGGCGAACGCCTCGAAGTTCTCGCGGGCGTCGCTGCGCTCCGCCTCGTACATCCGCAGCCAGCGCTCGACCGCGTCCGGGACCCGCTTCGCGGGCAGGCGCGATTTGAGCCGCTTGCCGAAGGCCACGTCGCCGTCGGCGGCGCGACCGCCGATGTGGGGGATGTAGGCGGGCATCTGCCGGTCGCCGACCTTCAGCGAGGCGCCGTAGAACCCGATCGTGCCGATGTGGTGCTGGCCGCAGCCGTTCGGGCAGCCGCTCATCTTGATCTGCACGGCCCGGGTCAGCGCGTCCTCGATCGCCATCTCCTCGAGCCGCTCCTGGATCGCCTGGTTGAGGCCCATCGAGGCGGTGATCCCCATTTTGCAGCTGTCGGTGCCGGGGCAGCTGATCACGTCGTCGATTTCGAAGGCGCCGGCGCCGCCGAGGCCGAGCTCGTCGAGCCGGTTCCAAACCTCGTAGAGCGCCTCGTCGCGGACCCAGCGCAGGATCATGTTCTGCTCGACCGAGCTGCGGGCGAAGCCGCCGCAGTACTCGCGCATGATCGCCGCCAGGCCGCGGAACTGGGCGGGGGTGAGGTCGCCGCGGGTGATCTTCACCGCCACCGTCGAGAAGCCCTCCTGGCGCTGGGCGTCGACGTTGCGGGCCAGGAAGGTCTCGAAGCGGGAGCGGTCGCCGTTGGGCGAGCCGTAGGCGAGGCCGGCCGCGGGCGCGCCCGCTTCCTCGTCGACGTCGAAGCGCAGCCGCTCCAGCTCGGCGGCGAAGTCGCGTTCGCCGACCCACTCGCCTTCGAGCTCCTCGTCGACCAGGGCGCGGAACGCCTCCGGACCGATTTTGTCGAGCAGGACCTTGATCCGGGCCCGGGCGCGGTTCTTGCGCAGCCAGTCCTGGCGGTCGAAGATGCGGACGATCGCCTCGTTCACCTTCAGGTAGGCGCCGTCGTCGGCCCCGACGAAGTCGTAGATCTTGTGGGCGAGCCGCGGCATGATCGCGGTGCCGCCGCCGACCCAGACCTCGAAGCCCCGCTCGCCGTCGCGGATCACCGGCAGGTAGCCGATGTCGTGGATCGGCACGATCGCCCGGTCCGCCGGCGAGGCGGAGAAGGCGGTCTTCCACTTGCGCGGCATCGTCTGGGTGACCGGGTGGCGTACGAAGTAGCGCACGTAGGCGCCGGCGTAGGGGGTGGGGTCGAAGACCTCGTCGGGGGCGACCCCGGCGTAGGGGTCGGCGGTGACGTTGCGGACCGTGTTGCCGCAGCCCTCGCGCGAGGAGAGCCCGGCCTTGCCGAGCTCGCGGATCAGCTTCGCGGCGTCGGTCAGCGGCACGTGGTGGAGCTGGATGTTCTGGCGGGTGGTGATGTGCCCTTTGCGGAGCGGCACCCAGCGCTCGATCACGTCGGCGAAAGCGTCCATCTGGTCCGGCGAGACGCCGCCGAAGGGGAGCTTCACGCGGATCATCTGCACGTCCGCCTGGCGCTGGCCGTAGACGCCCTGTTTGAGGCGGAAGGGGACGAAGGTGTCTTCGCCCTGGGTGCCGGCGAGGAACTCTCCGGCCTCGGAGTTGAAGTCGTCGAACTCGTCCTCGAGGATCGGGATCACGTGGCCGGGGACGTTCTCGAATCGCTCCGGGTTCTCCCGGGAGCCGACCGGCCCCTTGGCGCTCCGCCCTTTGTCGTAATCGACGTCGAGCCCCTCGAGCACCGCGGTCGCGCTCGCGGCAGGCGCCTCACTATCCATTGCTTCCGTCCTCCTCGGTCGTTCGCCCGCCAGGGGCCAGTAAAAACACAGGGTGTGTGAAAAATACCAATCCGGACCGGGATTCAGGTATTTCGGCCCTGGATCTGCCCTGGCGGGCCCGAGAAGTCGCGTCGGCTCAACGCTTGACGGTGAATCCGATCCACTTGGAGGTGCAGCGGATCCGCTTCTTGCCGAGCCGGTCTTCGAGCCGCACCTTTCCCTTCACCGCCCGGTTCGTCACCTTGCCGCGGAACCTGACCGTGTCGGTCTTCCCGTACTGGGTGTCGCGGAAGCTGCCGTTACCGCGGACCCGGGTGGGGAGGAAGCCGCTCTCGGCGAGCTGCAGTTCGCTGCCGTCGCGGCAGTTGAGGTCGGCCTTGAAGCGGAGCAGCTTGAAGCTCTTCTCGCCCTGCATCCTCAGGGTCAGCGGGTAGCCCTGAGCGGTCTTGCCACGGTGGGCGGTGCGTCCCGCCGCTCCCGCCAGGCTGGTCAGCTCCACCCCCATCAGGCCACAGATCGCCAGGCCGCACAGCGTGAGTCTCAGCAACATCTCTTCCCTCCCTGCGTTGGACTGTTGACCCCGCAACAGGAGGGAGGCGGCGGCGGTGCTACCGGGTGTCAGGGATCTGACACCGGGGCAGGCGGTTCGTCGAGCAGCAGCCAGCGGCCCGGTTCGGGAATCGCCAGGGCGCCGCGCCGGCGCAGCTCCCCGAGTGCGGTGTTGACGGTCTGGCGGCGGGCGCCGACCATCTCCGCCAGCACCGTCTGCGGGACTCCCACTTCGAGCTCGATGCCGCCGGGGGCGGCGCGGCCCCAGCGCTCGGCGAGCGACCAGAGCAGCGTCTGCAGCCGCTCCTCGGTGCCGACCATGCTCATCACCGCGGCCTGGACGGCGAGGGCGCGCGAGCGCGAAATCGACCGCTCCAGGATCGCCGCCGCGATCATCGGCCAGCGCGAGAGGGCCGAGCCCTGGCGGAAGTCGACGACGGCGAGATGGCTTGATTCCAGCACCTCCCACTCTGCCCGCGCGAACGAGGTGTCCTCCTCCTGCCAGGGCAGCAGGCAGTCGCCCGGCCCGAGCAGCTCGACGCTGCTGCCGCCTTCGATCAGCACCCGCCGCAGCAGCATCCCGTCCCAGAGCAGGTACCCGATCGCCGCCGCCTCCCGCTCCGGCGGCTGCCATCGTCCCGACTCCAGGCGTAGCGCCGGCGCCCGCACCGCCCGCTCGGCCCGCCGCCGCTCTCGCGGCTCCAGCGCCGCCCCCAGCGAGGGTTCGGCCTCCAGCAGCGCGACGCTGTCCACCCGGCCCTCCTCTCAGTCGCGAACGTGGTTCATCGCCTGTCCCCACAACCGCCGAGCCGTGACGGTGTTGCGCCGGGTCACGGCTTTCCCGATCGCTTTCACGCCCTGCTACTCCGGTCGCAGGTCTTCCACCTCGAACCCGAAGCGGTCGCGCAGGCGGGCCGCGACCAGGGAGCGGTGGCAGGCCTCGGGGTCGCGCTCGACGCAGAAGAGGGCGGCGTGGCTGGAGCCGATCCAGCGGACGATGTTTGCGAGGTCGGCGCGGTCGAGAACCCCCTCGGTGTAGAGCTGGGCGTACTCGGGGGAGATCACGGTGCGGGAGCGCTTGCCCTCGCCGCGGCGTTCGTCGGCGCGGTACTGGGCTTCGCGCATCGCCGTCGTCGGCGCCAGCTCCTTGAGGTGCGAGTAGCGGATCCCGGCCTCGGCCAGTGCATTCTGCAACCGGGCGGCGTTGGCCCAGGCATACTCGCTGCCGCGCACGCCGCGGCGCTGGCGCACGTCGAGCAGCAGGTCGACGCCGGCCGCGGCCAGGGCGGCGAGGAAGGAGTCGCGGTCGAAGCCGTAAACCCCGATGGTCGCGACCGTCGGCACCGCCGCGCTCAACCGACCTGCTCGGTGGGGCGGATCAGCATCTCGTTGAGGCTGACGTGCCAGGGGCGGGAGACGGCGTAGACGATCGCGTCGGCGATGTCCTCGGCGGCGAGTCGCTCGATGTCCGCGAAGCGGCCACGCACCTCCTCGCGGATGCCGTCGCGGAGGTGGTCGGTCAGCTCGGTGGCGACGGCGCCGGGCTCGATCAGGCACGAGCGCACCCGGCGCTCCGCGAACTCCTGCCGGAAGGACTCGCTGAAGGCGCCGACGCCGAACTTGGTCAGGTTGTAGACGCCGGAGCCGCTGCGGGCGATGCGGCCGGCGACCGAGCTGACGTTGACCAGGTCGGCGCAGTTG
>CBIHMQ010000129.1:0-6275 GCA_966211075.1 uncultured bacterium | reverse complement strand
GCTCAGACACGCCCATCGCGCATCCTTGTTAGGGTCGCCTAATTAAGGCCGAGAAGACTCGGATATGGCAATCAAGGTGAGGAGCCGCGGTCGCTTACGGGGTGCGCGAGAGGCAGATGCGGCGGCTGATCAAGAAGGCGCGCCGCAGTCGAGAGACCACCGCCGGCGCCAGGCGCGCCGATTCGTCTTCCACGGCCATGTCCAAATCGATAAGCAGCGCCTCGATATTCCCTCGGCCAGCGTCGCCGACGGCGCCGTCGTGCGAGTCGCGCCCGGCTTCCCGGTCGAGTCCTGCGCTCCCCGCGGCGCCGCGAGATCGCGATCCCGGTGGACGAGCAACTGGTGATCGAACGCTACGCACGACGATTGAAGCGACAAACCCCCGACGAAAGGTGAAGCTGTGAAGCCCGACGATCCGGTCAGCCAGGGCGCCGCCCGCGCCATCGACCACCTCAACGAGGACCACCCCGACGCCCTCCTGGAGATGGTCCAGGCGCTCGGCGGCCACCCCGAGGCGACCGCGGCTCGCTGCGTCGACGCCGACCGCACCGGGCTCGACCTGGTCGCGACCACCGCCGCCGGCGAGATCGAGGTGCGCGTGCCCTACGAGGAGCCGATCGACGCCCCGGAGGGGCTGCGCAAAGCGACCGTCAAGCTCGCCCAGGCGGCGCGGGCCGGGCTGGGCAAGGAGCAGCGCCCCGTCACCACGTAGGGGAGGCGTCCGCGAAAAGGGCCCGACCCCAGACCTCCAGATCGCCGCGATCGGCCACGAGCTGGCCCGCCACGCCGGCATCGACAGCTTCGCTGGCCCTGTCGGCGAGCCGGGCTGGGTGCCCTCGAAGAGCTCGGCCAGCGGGCGACGAGATTGCGTCAGCCGTGGTCGCGGCCGGCTTCGAAGCCTTCGCGGTAGGCACGTCCGAAGGCGCTCGGCAGCGGCGGCCGGGGCGAGTAGCGGGCGGCGACGGTCAGCCGCCGCAGCAGGTCGGTGTGGATCCCTTCGGTCTCCGCGGCGCCGCGCTCGACCGCACCGAGCAGGTAGCCGAGCCGGACGTTTGCCCGACCGCCCGGTTCCTCCCGCGCTTCCGCGTTGAGCGCCGTCGCCGCCTCGACCAGCGCTTCGCCGACGTTGGCGAGATCGCCGCCCTGTTGGTTCTCCGCCAGGCAGTCGCTGATCGGCGTCTCTCCGTCCAGCGTCGCTTCCCCGGGCGCCGCGTTCAGCGCCGTTATATAGACGCTGGTCCCTTCCAGGCAGGCGACAGGCGTCGAGCTGTCCTTGCCGTTGCCGCAGCCGCTCGCGAGGAGGCCGAGCGCGGCGGCGAGGCCGAGGACGAGGGAGAGGCGGAGGCGGTCGCGGAGGGCAGGGCGGAGGCGGAGGGCGAGGCGGACGCGCATCGGCGCATCCTACGGTCCGACTCGACGAGCGCGGGCAGTTGAAGCCCCTGGAGGGGCGCTAAGTCGCCGGGCTCGTCGGCTGGGGCCCGGCCGCGCGCAGCGTCGCCAGCAGCGCCGCGGCGAGCAGGTCGCGCAGCTCCTCGCGTCCGAGGTCGTGGCGCTGCAGCCAGCGCAGCACCGCGCCCTCGACGAAGAAGATCCAGCCCTGCACGGCGGCTTCCAGCAGCGGAGTGCGGGCGACCGGGGCCGGCGCCCCCTCCCAACCGGCGAGCGAGTCGAGCAGCGCGTCGAGGCGCTGCTGACGGCCTCGCTCCAGCGCCTCCTGGATCGCCGCGTCGTCGCCGCCGCGGCTGCGGAAGATCGCCGTGTAGGCGACCTCATGCTCTTCGACGAAGTCGAGGAAGCGGTCGATGCTGGCCCCGAGCTGCTCGGCGGGGGGGAGGTCCGGATCCGGCGCGGTCAGCTCGCCGAGTTCGCGCTCTCCCCGCTCCAGGGCGGCCAGCACGAAGTCCTGCTTGGTCGGGAAGTAGTGGTAGAGCAGGCCCTTGGAGACGCCCGCCGCGGCGGCGATCTCCTCGATCGAGACCTCGTCGTAGGGGCGCCGCCCGAGCAGCTCGGCACCGGCGGCCAGGAGCTGCTCGCGGCGGGCGTCGGTGCTCATGCGCGAGCGCTTGGCCAGCTTCATCGCCGCTGAGGCTAGTTCCAATTGACCGAGAGTTCAATAGCTGCTATCAATCCGGGCCTTATTGAACTCCGGGTCAACAATCCTCCCTGGGTGACGACGTGAGCGACGCCGTTGGCACCGGGCCGGCGCGCACCCCGGCCCTGCCGCCCGGTCCGCGTGCGCCGCGCGCTTACCTACTCGCCCGTTTCCTCGCCCAGCCGACCGGCTTCTTCGAGGACATGCAGCGCCGCCACGGCGACTACTTCACGCTGCGGCTCGCCTCCGGGCGCACCCAGGTGATCTGCTCCGACCCCGAGGCCGTCAAGACCGTCTTCACCGCCGACCCCGACCATCTGCTGGCCGGGAAAAGCAACGAGATCCTCGCCCCGATCCTCGGCACCCGCTCGGTCCTGATCCTCGACCGCGGCGAGCACCTGCGCCAGCGCCGGCTGCTGCTGTCGCCATTCCACGGCGAGCGGATGAAGAATTACGCCGAGACGATGCGCGAGATCGCCGCCCGCCAGATCGCCACCTGGCCCCGCGGCGAGTCCTTCCCGACCCAGCCGACCATGCAGGCGATCACCCTCGAGGTGATCCTCCGCACCGTCTTCGGCCTCGAGGACGAGGCGGGGCTGGAGCGGGTGGGGGCGCCGCTGCGGGCGCTGCTCGACGCCACCGCCAGCCTGCCCTGGCTGTTCGCCCTGCAGTTGACCAGCTCCGAGAACCCGCGCCCGCGCAGCCCCTGGGGCCGCTTCAACTCCCTGGTCGCCGCCGCCGACCGGGTCGTCTACGAGCAGATCCGCGAGCGCCGTGCCCACGCCGCCGCGGACGGCCACGACGACATCCTCTCGCTGCTGCTCGAGGCCCGCGACGAGGCGGGCGAGGGCCTCACCGACGAGGAGCTTCGCGACGAGCTGATGACCCTGCTGCTGGCCGGCCACGAGACGACGGCGAGTGCCCTGAGCTGGACCCTGGAGCGGCTGGTCCGCCATCCGGAGATGCTCGACCGGCTCGAAGCCGAGGTCCGGGCGGGGGAGAGCGAGGAGTACCTCGACGCGGTGATCAAGGAGACGCTGCGGCTGCGCCCGGTCGTCCCGGCGGTCGGCCGCTACCTGACCGCGCCGCTGGAGATCGGTCCCCACCTGCTCCCCGGGGGCGTCTACGTCAATCTCTCGATCGTCCTCCTGCACCGCCGGCCCGACCTCTACCCGGACCCGCTCGCCTTCCGCCCCGAGCGCTTCCTCGAGCGCCCTGCCGGCACCTACGAGTGGATCCCCTTCGGCGGCGGCGTCCGCCGCTGCCTCGGCGCCAGCTTCGCCCTCTTCGAGATGAAGATCGTTCTCCGCGAGATCCTCGCCCACCTGCGCCTGCGCCGGCTCGCCACCCCCGACGAGCCCGTCGGCCGCCGGGCCATCACCTTCACCCCCAAGCGCGGCGGCCTCATCGAGGTCGAGGCGGCGGCATGAGCACGCTCGCCACCGAGCCTGCCGGCGCCGGCCTCGCCGCCCAGGCCGACCTGCTCGCCGGGGGCGAGTTCAGCGCCGCCGAGCTGCTCGACGCGACCATGGCTCGGATCGAGGCGGTCGAGCCGCGGCTCAATGCCTTCCGGCTGCTGCGACCTGAGGCGGCTTTCGCCGAGGCCGAGGAGGCCGATCGGCGGCTCGCCGCCGGCGAGCGGCTGCCGCTGCTCGGCGTCCCGATCGCGGTCAAGGACGACATGGACCTGGCCGGCCATCCGACCGCCTTCGGCTGCGACGGCGAGTTCGAGCCCCGCGCCGAGGACGGCGAGGTGGCGCGGCGGCTGCGCGCCGCCGGGGCGGTGATCGTCGGCAAGACCAACACGCCGGAGATCGGCCAATGGCCGTTCACCGAGGGGCCGGGCTTCGGCGCCACCCGCAACCCCTGGTCCACCGATCACACCCCGGGCGGCTCCTCGGGCGGGGCCGCCGCCGCGGTCGCCGCCGGCCTGCTGCCCGCCGCGGTCGGCTCCGACGGCGCCGGCTCGGTTCGTATCCCCGCCGCCTGGACCAACCTGGTCGGCCTGAAGCCGCAGCGCGGCCGCATCTCCACCTGGCCGGCCCCGGAGTCCTTCAACGGCCTCACCTGCAACGGCCCGCTCGCCCGCACCGTCGGCGACGCGGCGTTGCTGCTCGACGTCCTCGCCGGCAACGTCGAGGGCGACCTGCACCGCCCGCCCGCGGCGGCCGAGCCGTTCGCCGCCGCCGCGCGGCGCGACCCCGGCCGGCTGCGGATCGGCCTCGCCCTCAACGTGCCCTACAGCGGCGCCCCGGCCAGCCTCGACCCGCGCGTCCGCGACGCGGTCGAGGACGTCGCCGCCAGCCTCGAGCGCCTCGGTCACACAGTCGAGCCGGTCGAGGTCCCCTACGGCCTCTGGCCCGGCGCCAGCATCATGCCCCGCTCGATGATCGGCATCCGCGAGTGGGCCCTTCGCCACCCGGACCACTCGCGGCTCGACCCCCGCACCCACCACGCCGCCAAGCTCGGCCGCGCCTTCCGTCCCCTGCTCGGGCTCGCCCACTTCTCCGAGCAGGTCGCCCGCCGCCGCGTCGGCCAGGTCTTCCGCCGCCACGACGTCCTGCTCGCCCCGACCACCGCGGAGCCGCCGCTGCCGATCGGCGCCTGCGAGGGTCTGAGCAGCTGGGAGACCGACAAGCGGATCGTCGCCGCCTGCCCCTACGCCTGGCCCTGGAACATCCTCGGCTGGCCCGGGCTCAACGTCCCCGCCGGCTTCACCCCCGAGGGCCTCCCGGTCGGCGCCCAGATGCTCGGCCAGGCCCACAGCGAGCCACGCCTGCTCGCCCTCGGCGCCCAGCTCGAGGCCGAGCGCCGCTGGCACGACCACCGCCCGCCAGCCTGAGTCGAACGCGGTCGCTTAACGTCCCTCCCGGGGCCTCAAGTGACCGCGCTGAGATTGCGCCAGCGGACTCCCGAGCGAGGTCCCGTTTCTCAGTCGCCGAAGCCGGGCGCCGGCCCGGTGGCGCGGGCGCCGACGCCGCCGGTGCGGGTCTGGGAGATGCCGCCGACCGGGCCGCTCGGGGCCGCCGGTTTGGCGGGAGCGCGGGGAGCGCGCGGCGCGCGCGGAGCCCGTTCCGCGGTTTCGCCGGGGCCGACCGGGAAGATTTCGACCCATTCGGCGAGCTGGAACATCGGCGCCGGGGCGTGGTTCCAGGAGAGGTGCAGGTGGTGGCCGCAGCCGTGGCCGCTGTCGCCTTCGTAGCCGACCCAGCGGAACGGCGGCGCCGGCGCGCCCTGGACCGGCTCGGCCCATTCGGCGAGGCGGGTGATCGGCGCCCAGGTCGCGTCGCACTTGGTGCCGCCGCCCAGTGGGACCACGTCGACCGCGAGCCCGTTGTAGTGGTCGGAGTCGTGGACATGGCATTCGTCGCAGCCGGCGTGCTCGCCGTTCGGGAGCGGGCCGGAGTAGCCGTCGGTGACGTAGATCGGGTAGCGCTGGGCGATCCAGCGCAGGTCGGCGACGATTCGCCTGTCGACCATGTCGCCGGCTTCGTGCGGGATTGAGGCCGGAATCGGCACGATCCGGCCCGCCGCGGAGACCTGCTTGGTCGCGGTCGGCCCGGCGACGGCGCTGCTCGCCGCGGCAAGCAGGCCGAGCAGCAGCAGCGCGAAGAGGGCAAGGTGCAGCGAGCGTCGCGGCCGAGTTCTCACCTCCTGCCTATCGGCAATCGCACCACGGACCCTGCAACCGACCCTGCAAACGCGGGCGCGGGGTAGGGTTCGCGCCTATGGGGACGGTGCGGGACGCCACTTTCGACCTCTTCCGGGAGCAGGGGATGACGACGATGTTCGGCAACCCCGGCTCGACCGAGCTGCCGATGCTCGCCGACTTCCCGGCCGACTTCCGCTACTTCCTCGGCCTCCAGGAGGCGGTCGTGGTCGGGATGGCCGACGGCTACGCCCAGGCCTCCGGCAAGACCACGGTCGTCAACCTCCACACCGCGCCGGGCGTCGGCAACGCGATGGGGGCGATCTTCAACGCCCAGGCCAACCACTCGCCGCTGCTGATCACGGCCGGCCAGCAGGTCCGCGCCCACATCACCATGCAGGCCAACCTCACCAACCGCGACGCGACCCGGATGCCGCACCCGCTGGTCAAGTGGTCCTACGAGCCGCCGCGCGCCGAGGACGTGCCGCTGGCCCTCGCCCACGGTGCCCACCTCGCCGGCCTGGCGCCGCGCGG
>CBIHMQ010000128.1:0-6303 GCA_966211075.1 uncultured bacterium | reverse complement strand
AGCGGGTGCCGGGTGAGGCGCTGGGCGCTGCCGGCGCTGCTGCTCGCAGCGCTTGTCGCGGCGTGGCCGATCGCCGCCTCGCCGGGGTTCCTGGCCGACGTGCTGGGGCTCGAAGACTTCCTGGTGCCCTCGCCGGCGGAAATCGCCAGCTCGCTCTGGGAGAACCGCTCGCTGCTGGCCGAAAACGCCTGGGTGACGCTGCGGGAGATCGTGCTCGGGCTGGGATGCGCGCTGGCGGTCGGGGTCGGGTTCGCGGTGGCGATGCACCTCTCGGGGGTGCTGCGGGACGCCGCCTATCCGCTGATCGTCGCCTCGCAGACCGTTCCGGTGGTCGTCGTCGCGCCGATCCTGCTGGTCTGGCTCGGCTACGGGATATGGCCGAAGGTCGTCGTCGTCGCCCTGATCTGCTTCTTCCCGGTAACGATCAACGTCCTCGACGGCCTGCGCTCGGCCGACCCCGAGGCGGTGAAGCTGATGCGCACCCTCGATGGCTCGCGCTGGCAGGTCTTCCGCCGCGTCGAGGCGCCGGGGGCGCTGCCGAGCTTCTTCACCGGCGCCAAGATCGCCGTGGTCGTCGCCCCGATCGGCGCGGTGTTCGGCGAGTGGGTCGGGTCCAGCTCCGGGCTCGGCCACCTGATCCTCACCGACAACGCCCAGCTCGAGGTCGCCCGCGAGTTCGCCGCGGTGATCGTGCTCTCGGCGATGGCCCTGGTCCTGATCGGTTTGGTGACCCTCGTAGAGCGACGCGTCGTCGCTTGGCGGTAGAAACCAAGGCATGAAGCCACCCCGTCTCACGGCCCTCGCCGCCGTCCTCGCCCTGCTCGCCCTCGCGCTCGGCCTCGCCGCCTGCGGCGAGAAGTCCGAGGACGCGACCGTCGAGGCCGAGCCGTTCTCGCTGACGCTCGACTTCTACGCCAATCCCGACCACGCCGGGATCTACATGGCCGAGAAGCTCGGCTACTTCGAGGAAGCCGGGCTCGACGTGAAGATCGAGACCCCGGCCGACCCGGCGGCGCCGATGAAGCAGGTCGCCGCGGGCGCCACCGACCTGGCGATCTCCTACGAGCCCGAGGTGGCGATCGCCCACGACACCGGGCTCGGGGTGCTGGCGATCGGGGCGCTGGTCAACCAGCCGCTGACCTCGATGATCTGGCTCGGCAAGTCCGGCATCAAAGGGGTCGGCGACCTCGAGGGCAAGACCGTCGCCTACGCCGGCATTCCCTACCAGGAGGCGTTCCTGAAGACGATCCTCGGCCGCGTCGACCTCTCGCTCGACGACGTCAAGGCCGTCAACGTCGGCTTCGGCCTGCTGCCGGCGCTGCTGGGCGGCAGCGCTGAGGCGATGCTGGGCGGCTTCCTCAACGTCGAGGGCGTCGACCTGCGCCAGCGCGGCAAAGACCCGGTGGTGACGCCGGTCGACCAGCTCGGCGTGCCGACCTACGACGAGCTCGTCCTGGTCGCCAATCGCGAGGCCCTGGAAGCCGAACCGGAGAAGTACGAACTGTTCATCGCCGCCCTGGAGCGCGGCACCGACGCCGCCGTCGAACGGCCGGGGGCGGCGACCAAGGCGATCCTCCAGGCCAATCCCGGCCTCGATCCCAAACTGACCGAAGCGGAGATCAAAGCGACGCTGCCGCTGCTGGGGGCGCGCACCGAGGGGCAGCCCTACGGCTACATGGACGCCGAGGAGTGGCGGACCTTCACCGGCTGGATGCGGGACAACGGGCTGATCGGCTCGCTGCCGGAGCCGGGCGAGCTGCTCAGCAACGACTACCTGCGGCGCGGCGTCCCGGAATAGTCGAGGGTGCCTTCGGCGAGCAGGCGGCTGACCTCGCCGGCCGGCATCGCCGCGTGGAAGAGGTGGCCCTGCGCGTAGTCGCAGCCGAGCCGGCGTAGCTCCGCCAGCTGCACCTCGTTCTCGACTCCCTCGGCGATCACCTCCAGCGAGAGCGCCCGCGCCATCCCGATGATCGCCTCGACGATCGCGGTGCGCTCCTGTTCGATGCCGAGCCCGTCGACGAAGGAGCGGTCGATCTTGAGGGCGTGGAAGGGGAAGCGGTTGAGGTAGGCGAGCGAGGAGTAGCCGGTGCCGAAGTCGTCGAGGACGAGGCGGACGCCGATCTCGTTGAGCGCTTCCAGGGAGGCGATCGCCGAGGCCGACTCCTCGACGAGGACGCTCTCGGTGATCTCCAGGCGCAGGTGGCAGGGGTCGAGGCCGGTGCGGGCGACGACCTCGGCGATCGTCGCCGGCAGGTCGCGGTGGGCGACCTGGCGGGCGGAGAGGTTGACGGCGACGTCGAAGGGGCGGGCGTCCGGCCGCTGCTCGTGCCACTCGATCACCTGGCGGCAGGCGCGCTCCTGGACCCAGCGGCCGATCGGCTCGATCAGGCCGCTGTCCTCCGCGATCGAGACGAACTCGGCCGGGTCGAGCAGGCCGCGCTCGGGATGGCGCCAGCGGACCAGCGCCTCGAGGCCGCTGATCTCGCCGCTGCGCAGGCCGACCACCGGCTGATAGTGGAGGGCCAGCTGGTTCTGGTCGAGGGCGTGGCGCAGCTCGCGTTCGGTCTCGAGGCGGCGTTTCGCGGTGGCCCGCATCTCGGCGACGAAGAGGACGCAGCGGGAGCGGCCCTTTTCCTTGGCCCGGTACATCGCCGCGTCGGCGTCGCGGATCAGCAGCTCGGCGTTCGCGGCGCCGGGGTCGACGGGGCGGGCGACGGCGATGCCGATGCTGGCGGTGACGAAGTGCTCGACGCCGTCGAGCGAGAAGGGCTGGGCGAAGGCGGCGGCGACGCGGTCGGCGATCGCGACGGCCTCGCCTTCGTCGGCGAGCCGGTCGATCAGGATCCCGAACTCGTCGCCACCGAATCGGGAGACGACGTCGCCGGGGCGCAGGTGATCGCGCAATCGCGGCGCCACCGCCCGCAGCAGGGCGTCGCCGGCGTGGTGGCCGAGACTGTCGTTGATCAGCTTGAAGTGGTCGAGGTCGAGGAAGAGGATCCCGACCGGAGAGCCGGAGACGACCGCCCGGCGCAGGGCGTCGTTGAGGGCGTCGATGAAGCTGAGGCGGTTGGGCAGGCCGGTGAGGGCGTCGTGGAGTACCCGCTGCCGCAGCGCCTGGTCGGCGGCGTGCCGCTCGATCGCGTCGGCGAGCACGTTGGCGGCCGCCTGTACGAAGGGAATGTCCTTGGTGCCGAGCCGGCCGGGCTGGGTCGAGTGGACGTCGAGCACGCCGAAGGGATGGTCCTTGCCGTCGATCGTCACCGCCAGGCTGCTGGCCGCCTCGAAGACGCGCAGGACCGGCGGCATCGTGAAGCGCTCCTCGATGGACCAGTCGGAGACGACGGTGGGGACGCCGCCGTCGAGGGCGGCGCCGACGTGGGAGTCGCGGGCGGCGGAGACGCGGCGGCCGGCGCCGATCACCTGGTCCTCCAGCCCCGCCCGCAGGTTGAGGCGGCGGCCGTCGCGGCCGAGCACCCAGATGCAGGCGCTGTGGACGCCTTCGACTTCGCCGATCAGCGAGGTGGCGGTCCGCATCAGGTCGTTGGGGTCGCCGTCCTGGAGGGCGCGCTCGCCGAGCTTGGCGACGACGGCCTGCTGGGAGACGGAGCGCTGCAGCTCGCGCTCGGCCCGCTTGCGCTCGGTGATGTCGTAGAGGACGCCGTGCCAAACCGGGACACCGTCTTCGTCGGCCTCGAGCACGGCCTCGTCGAGCATCCAGCGGACGTCGCCGTTGCGGGTGATCATCCGGTACTCGACCGGGGTGGTGTTGCGGCTGCCGAGGTAGTCCTTGGTTTCGTTGGCGATCGCCGCCGCGCGGTCGTCGGGGTGCAGCAGCCGGGCCCAGAGGCCGCGATCGGCTTTGAACTCCTCGGCGGTGTAGCCGAGGATGTCGTCGACCTGGGGGCTGACGTAGCGCCAAGCGCCGCGCTCGCCCATCTCGGCGGCGTAGACGATGACGGGGAGGCGCTCGACCAGGCGCCGGTAGTCCTGGCCGCCCGCCGAGATCTGGTCGAGGAATTCGTTGACCTCGTGTTGAGGCCAGTTCTTTCCCTCTTTCTTCGTCATCCGCGTCCTTATCGGCGGCAAAGACGATCTCCTAAATGCCGGCCGGTCGCGGCCGATTACCGGGGCGCAAACCCCCCGATGAGCGTCCTCGACACCACCCAGCTCGCCCTCACCCGCGCCATCTCCGGCGCGACGCTGCGCAACGCGGTCCTGGCCAACAACATCGCCAACGCCGGCACCCCCGGCTACCAGCCCAGCGACGTCGACTTCCACAGCGCCCTGGCCGGGGCGCTGGGCGAGGGGCCGGCATCGGTGGCGGCGGTCGGCTTCGAGCCCGAACAGGGGCCGCCGCTGGCGCTGCGCGCCGACGGCAACGGCGTCGACCCCGAGGCGGAGTCGGCGAAGCTGGCCGAGAACGGACTCGAACTGAGCGCCCTGGTCCAGGTCGCCGGCGCCCGCGCCCAGATCCTCCGCACCGCGATGGGGGTCTCCTGATGGGCCTCTTCGACGCGATCGACATCGCCGCCAGCGGGCTGACCGCGCAGCGGCTGCGGATGGACGTGACGGCCGAGAACCTCGCCAACGCGCAGACGACCCGCAGCCCCGACGGCGGTCCGTACCGGCGCAAGAACGTGGTCCTGCAGGAGGTCGGCGGCGGCTTCGCCGGCCAGCTGGCGTCCTTCGGCGGCGGCGCCAACCCGCCGGCCGGGGTCGAAGCGGCGGCGATCGTCCCGGACACGACGCCGCTGCGGCGCGTCTACGACCCGGGCCACCCGGACGCCGACCCGGACGGCTACGTGACGATGCCCAACGTCAACCCGGTCACGGAGATGGTCGACCTGATCGATGCCTCGCGCGCTTACGAGGCCAACGTGACCGCTCTGCAGACCACGAAGTCCGCCTTCGCGAAGACGATCGAGCTGCTGCGGTGACGGTTCCGGTCGGAGCGGTTGGTGCACCCGGGATGGGCGAGTGGGCGCTGCCGAAGGTGGGCGGCGCCGAGTGGTCGGTCGGCGGCGCCGACCCGGCCAAGAAAGCGAGCGAGCCGGACCCGGCGGGCGGCTTCGGGGCGATGCTGGGCGACGCGGTCGGCCAGCTGCGGCAGACCCAGGACGTCGCCGCCGCGCAGTCGCAGGCGCTCGCCACCGGGCAGACCCAGGACGTCACCTCGGTGGTCACCGCGGTCCAGGAGGCGAGCCTCTCGATGCAGCTCGCCTCGCAGGTCCGCAACAAGGCCGTCGAAGCGTATTCCGAGATCTTCCGCACCCAGGTCTGATCCGTGGCCACCGTCCGCTCAGTCCTCGCCAGGCTCTCGCCGCGCGGCCGCATCGCCCTCGGCGGCGCCGCGGTGGCGATCGTGGTCCTGCTCTTCGTGATGTTCCAGATGGCGACCAAGCAGAGCTACTCGACGCTCGCCTCCGGGGTCGACCCAGCCGAAACCGGGGAGATCACCGGCGTTCTCGAAGGCAAGGGGATCGCCTACGAGGTGAAGAACGACGGCACCGCGGTGGCGGTCGCCGAGGCCGACGTCTCCAAGGCGCGGATCGCGCTGGCCGAAAGCGACGTGGTCGGCGGCAGCAAACCGGGCTTCGAGCTGTTCGACAAGCAGCAGTTCGGGGCCAGCGACTTCCAGCAGAAGGTCACCTACCAGCGGGCCCTGGAGGGCGAACTGGAACGGACCATCTCCCAGGTCGAAGGGGTCAGTGACGTGACCGTGCAGCTGACCCTGCCCGAAGACCAGCTGTTCGCGGCGGAATCGGTGCAGCCAACCGCCGCGGTCTTGATCGGGACCGCTTCCGGGCGGCTCGGGGCGGGCTCGGTGCGCGGAGTCGCCAACCTGGTTGCCTCCAGCGTCGAAGGGCTCGACGCCAAGGACGTGACGATCACCGACTCCAGCGGCACGACCCTGTGGCCGGCCGGGGCCGGCGGAGCGGGCGGCGGGGTCTCCAAGCAGGCTGTCGAGGCCCGCTACGAGCAGGGCCTGGAAGCGCGGCTGGACGCGCTGCTGGTGCGGACGATCGGCCCCGACAAGGGGCGGGTCCAGGTCCAGGCCGACATCGACGCCGACCGCACCACCCAGAGCAAACTCGAGTACGCCGACAAAGGCACGCCGCTCGACCGCAACACGGAAGACGAGTCGTTGCAGGGCGCCGGGGCCGGGGTCGCCGGCGGCGCCGCGGGCGCGGCCGGCAACATCCCCAGCTACGGGGCCGGGGCCGGCGCGGGCGGCGGCGACTCCAAATACAAGCGGAGCAGCGAGGAAGCGACCTACGGGGTCGACAAGACCGTCACCCGAAC
>CBIHMQ010000127.1:0-6344 GCA_966211075.1 uncultured bacterium | reverse complement strand
CGCCAGCCGGAAGGCCAGGTCGCCCTCGACGAGCCGGTTCGGCTCGCCCTTGGCGACGGCGAGCAGGGCCCGCGCCCCCGGCCGGCGCAGCCGCCGCATCTCCGCCAACCCGCGCTTGACCAGCGACCGGTTCTCGCCGACCAGCGGGACCACGTCGGCGACGGTCGCCAGGGCGACCAGATCGAGGTCCGCCTCGGCGGCCTCGGGCCGCATGCCCGCCGCTTCGCGCAGCGCGGTCGCCAGCTTCCAGGCGACGCCGGTGCCGCAGAGGTGCTCGAACGGGTAGCCGTCGAGGGCCGGGTGCAGGACCGGGCAGTCGGGCAGCCGCTCGCCGGCCTGGTGGTGGTCGGTGACGATCGTCTCGATCCCCAGCTCGCGGGCCCGCGCCACCTCCTCCACCGCGGTGACGCCGCAGTCGACGGTCAGCAACAACGAGGTGCCGCGGTCGGCCAGCTTCTCGACGTTGGCGGCGCTGAGGCCGTAGCCGTCGCCGAGCCGGTCCGGAATCAGCCAGTCGCAGTCGGCACCGAGCTCGCGCAGCGTCGAGACCATCAGGGCCGTCGCGCAGACACCGTCGACGTCGAAATCCCCGTGGATGGTGATCCGGCGCCGCTCTCCCACCGCCGCCAGCACCCGCTCCACGACAATCGCCATCGAACCGAAGGCGGTGGGCGGTTGTGACTCGTCGGCGGCGAGAAAGCGCCGCGCCTCCGCCGGCGTCCGGTAGCCGCGCCGGACCAGGGTCACCGCCAGCGGCTCGCTGACCCCGAGCTGCTCGGAGAGAGCCCGCGCGTCGGCGTAGGAGTAGGGCTCGGCGGCATAGGCCTTCAGGGCGTCTGGCACACCTCCAGGCTAGGCGCCGGACCGGCGGCATCCCGCCACGTCAAAGACCGCAGGATGCAGGGAAAAGGGCGCCGAGTAGGCCGCCCGGCGCTACTCGGCCCGCTGTTCCTCGCGAACGCCGACCGCGTAAACGATCGCCAGGCCGATCGCCGTGCCCGGGATCGAGAGCAGGGCAGTCGCGAGATCGGTGTCGCCGAGGTCCTTGCCGGCGATCTCGCCGACGATGAACCCGAAGATCACCGAGCCCAGCACGGCGCCGATGAAAGCGCCGATGATCCCCTGCCAGAAGCGGTCCGGCAGGAAGATCGTGAAGTGCCAGAGGGCGATGCCCATCGTGATCCAGACGATCAGTGCCATCTAACGCTTCCTCCCGTGTTTGCGGCGCTGCTGACGGCGGGCCCGGCGCTCGGCGTTGCGGGCACGGCGCTCCGTTGAGCCCGCATCGGCCTCGCTTCCCCCGTCGCGAGCGGGATCGGCGCCGTTGCCTTCGGGGCTGCGCTCAACCGTGGCAACCGCTCCCCCCTGCGGCCGCGACTCCGCCTCGCCCGCGGTGGCCGCGGCCGCCCGCTCGGCTTCGGTTTCGTCGTCGCTGCCAAGTTTGGCGATCTCGATCTCGTCCGCGTAGGCGGGGACGCTGCCCTCAGCGTCCGCGATCCGTTCGCGCCGGCGGGTGTAGGAGGGCTCGCGTTCCTTCCATGCGGTCAGCACCGGCGAGGCGATGAAGATCGAGGAGTAGGTGCCGGAGGCGATCCCGACCAACATCGCGAACGCAAAGTCCTGCAGGGTGACGCCGCCGAAGATCAGCAGCGAGGCCACGCCGAGCAGGGTCGAGAAGCTCGTCGCCAGCGATCGGTTCAGCACCTCGCTCATCGAGCGGTTGACGATCTGGGAGAAGGCGGCGCGCGGCATCCGCGGCACGTTCTCGCGTATTCGGTCGAAGACGATGATCGTGTCGTAGATCGAGTAACCCAAGATCGTCAGGAAAGCGGCGACCGTTCCGCTGTTCACCTCTTTCCCGGTCAACGAGTAGACACCGGCGGTGATGAGGATGTCGTGGAAGATCGCGATCAGGACCGGCAGCGCGAACTTCGGCTCGAATCGCAAGGCGATGTAGCCGGCGATCACGAGCATCGAGAAGATCAGAGCTTTGATGGCGCTGTTGGCGACCTGTTCGCCGAAGGTCGGTCCGACACTGGTGCTGTCAAAGCCGTCCTCGACCACCCCGTAAACGTCGTTGAGGGCGGTCTGGGCGTCTTTGACTTCGCCCGGTTCGAGCTCCTGCGACTGGATCTGGAAGACGTTGTCGCCGAAGTTCGGGTCGGAGACCTGCTGGATCTCCTCGCCGCCGATGCCGACCGCGTCGAGGGTGTCGCGCACACCTTCCTCGTCGGTCGATTTCTCCAGCGCGACCTTGATCCGCGTGCCGGACTCGAAGTCGATGCCGAAGTTGAGCTGCTTGGTGGCCAGCGCCAGGCCGCCGATGACCAGGATCACGCCGGAGATCGAGAAGAACCAGCGGCTCGCTCCCATGAAGTCGAGGTGCCACTGTTTGCCTTTCCCGCTGGCACCGAGCAGGGCCGGCGAACGCAGCAGCGGCGAGCGGCTCATGCTGCCGAGCAGGGCCTGGGTGAAGACGACCGCCGTCAGCAGCGAGACGATCGTGCCGACGCCGAGGGTGAAGGCGAACCCCTTGACCCCAGCGGTCGCCAGCACGAAGAGGATGAAGGCGGTGAGAAGGGTGACGACGTTGGCGTCGATGATCGTCGCGATGCCGCGTTTGTAGCCAGCACTGATCGCGCTCGACATCGAGCGACCGGCCCGGACCTCCTCCTTTATTCGCTCGAAGATGACGATGTTCGAGTCGGCGGCGACCCCGATCGTCAGCACCAGACCGGCGATCCCCGGCAGGGTCAGGGTGATCGGGATCAGTTTGATCAGGGCGAAGAAGATCACCCCGTAGGCGCCAAGCGCGACCGAGGCGATCACGCCGAGGAAGCGGTAGTAGCCGCAGAGGAAGATGATGACGAGGATCTGGCCGATCACGCCGGCTTTGATGCCGTCGTCGAGCGCCTGGCTGCCGAGCGTCGCCGAGACCTGCGTCTCGCTGATCAGTTTGAGGTTGATCGGCAGGGCGCCGATCTGCAGGGTCGTCGCCAGTTCCTGGGCCTCGTCGATGGTGTTGAAGCCGCCCGAGATCTGGGCGCCCTGGCGGCCGTCGATCCCGTCCGGGTTTTCGGCGAAGTTGATGATCGGCCGCGATTTGACTTCGTTGTCGAGGACGATCGCGAAGTGGCCCGAGAGCGCCGCCGCTTCTTCGGCACCAACCGGCCCGATCGCCGATGCCTGGCCGCGCTGGGCGATCCCGCGGGTGACTTCCTGGAAGGCATCCTGGCCATCGCCGGTAAAGCCGAAGGTGACGTTCGGTTCGTTGAACTGACCGTATTCCTGCTTCGGGTTGGTGATCTCGTTGCCGTTGAGGGCAGGTTTGTCCCTGATCGCGTACCAGCCCGGCTGCGCCGTCTGGTCCTGCGCGCCAGTCGAGGTCACCGGGTATTCGGAGACGAGGACGGTCCCGGCTGGGACTTCGACGACGATCCCGTCGCGGGGGATCCTTTTCCCCGTCGGGCTGACGTAGAGGTCTTTCTTTTTCAGCTCCGGCCCGGCCAGCAGTTTGTGCGGCTGCTCTTTCTCGAACAGGTAGTACCGGGGCCGCGCGACCGAGCAGTCTTCGCAGTTCTCGACCGGCGCCTGTTCGGATGCCAACAACGCGGCCTGGTAGGCGTTCGGGTAAGCGCCAGAGAAGATGAGCTGTTTGTTCTCTTCGCTTTTGATGTTGCGGCCGGCTTCTTCCCAGCGTTTTTCCGAGGCTTTCAGCGGCCCTGGCGGTGGCTGCTGCCCCGGCCGGCCGGCGATCGCCCGCTGGGGCCCGATCAGGTTCGGCTCCCAGTCGTAGAAGTAGAGCTGGGCGGTGGTCCCGACCTGTTCGGCGGCCCGTTCGGCGTCGGTGATGCCCGGCAGCGCGACGGTGATCTGATCGGTGCCGAGGCGGGCGATTTCCGACTCGGAGACACCGAGCTGATTGGTCCGCTGTTCGATGATCCCGATCGAGTCTTCGATGTCTTCGCCGCTGACCGTTTCCCCGGCCTTGGTCGGCTGGCCCTGGTAGACGAGCTCGAGGCCGCCCTGCAGGTCGAGGCCGAGCTTCGTTTCCTTCTGGGCGATGATCAGCGCCGAGACGCCGACCAGGCCGACCACGAAGAGCAACACGAAGAGGTTGCGTCGCCGGTTGACCATCCCCTAGCCCTCCGGGGTGAGGACGAGCAGGAGCCCGCCGTCGTCGTCGTAGGCGGGGAACACGTCGGCCACCGCGCGGGCGGGCAGGTCACCCTCGGCGTTCACCGAGACCCGTTTGCCGAGTGAGCGCACGCCCCACTCCAGCGAGGTCTCGATCGGGTCGGTGACGCCGTCGCCGTTGGTATCGGCGCCCTCGCCGCCCTCGCCGCGGTCGATCCAGTCCAGGCCCAGCACCTCGCGCACCGGCCGCCCGATCACGTCCTCATCGGTGAGGCCGGTCAGCTCGAAGCTGCCTTTGCCGGCGTCGATCACCCGTTCCTGCCTGTCGCATACGAAAAACGCCGCATTCGGGGCCGGATAATAATCGTCGAGTAATTCAAATACGAATCCGAATCCACATTTCGAGCAGCCCTTCGGGCGCGAGCTGAACCCAGCGGTCCGCTCGCCGCTCACCTCCCGGTGCCCGCAATTCGGACAGATGAAGAACGGCATCTCCGACAGGCTACAAGCGCGGGCTCAGAAGAGGCTCGCCGCGCCTTCCGGCGCCTGCAGGCCGAGATGATCGTAGGCCCGCTGGGTCAGCACGCGACCTCGGGGAGTCCGCTTCAGAAGGCCCTGCTGGAGCAGGTAGGGCTCGAGCACGTCCTCGATCGTGTCCTGCTCCTCGCCGATCGCGATCGCGAGGGTCGAGAGGCCGACCGGGCCGCCGCCAAACTTGACCGCGACGGTCTCGAGCAGGGCGCGGTCGGAGCGGTCGAGGCCGCCGGCGTCTACCTCGAGCATCTCCAGCGCCGCCGCGGCGACGTCGCCGCCGATCGCCCCGGAGCCCTTCACCTGGGCGAAGTCGCGGACCCGCTTGAGCAGCCGGTTGGCGACCCGGGGCGTGCCCCGCGAGCGGGAGGCGATCGTGTGGGCTCCCTCGGCGTCGACCTCGACCCCGAGGATCCCCGCCGAGCGGCTGACGATCTCCGCCAGGTGCTCGGGGCTGTAGTGCTCGAGCCGGTGGCTGACCCCGAAGCGGTCGCGCAACGGCGTCGTCAGCAGACCGGCCCGGGTGGTCGCGCCGACCAAGGTGAAGGGAGGCAGCGGCAGCGTCACCGTGCGGGCGCCGGCTCCCTGGCCCAGCACCACCGGCAGCTCACCGTCCTCCATCGCGGGGTAGAGCGTCTCCTCGACGGCGCGGCCGAGGCGGTGGATCTCGTCGACGAAGAAGACGGTGCCCGGCTCCAGCGCCGTCAAGAAGGAGGCGACGTCGGCCTTGCGCTCCAGCGCCGGCCCGGCGGTCTGGACCATCGGCACGCCGAGCTCGGAGGCGATGATGTGCGCCAGCGAGGTCTTGCCGAGCCCCGGCGGGCCGGCTAGCAGCACGTGGTCGAGCGGCTCCCCCCTGCCCTGCGCCGCCTCGATGAAGATCGCCAGCTGATCGGTGACCTGGGCCTGGTTGACGAAGTCGGAGAGGGTCGGCGGCCGCAGCGAGCGGTCGAGGTCCTCGTCGGGCACGTCGGCCCGGGCGTCGTGGACGCGCACCTCGGCGTCGACCGGCACCGGCTCGGCGTCGATCCCCGGGGTGCGGATGCGATTGCCGCCGATGTCGGGACTTTCGCTCACGCGCCGCTCCTCGCCGCGGCGGCCTTGCGAAGCGCCGCCGCGATCAACTGCTCGGGATCGCCGGCCTCGATGCCGTCGAGCAGCTGCTCGGCCTCGAGGGGCGCGTAGCCGAGGTTGACGAGGCCGTCGCGGGCGAGGGTCCGGGCGTCGCCGCTCTCCGCCGCCGCGAGCGCCACCTCCTCCTCGAGAGCCCCGGCCACCTTCTCCCGCAGCTCGACGATGATCCGCTCCGAGGTCCGCTTGCCGATTCCGGGAACGGCCTGGAAGCGTTTCGCGTCGCCGGCGGCGATCGCCCGCAGCAGATCCCGGGCGCTGCCACCCGAGAGGGCGGCAATCGCGACTTTGGGGCCGACGCCGCTGACCGAGATCAGCTGCCGGAAGAGATCGCGCTCCTCCTCCGAGGAAAAGCCGTACAGCGCCAGCGAGTCGTCGCGGGCGATCAGCTCGGCGTGGAGGAAGACGTCGCTGCCCGCGGCCGGGACCGCTTTCAGCGTCTCCGCCGAGACCGCCAGCCGGTACCCGACGCCGGCGGCGTCGACGACGACGTGGTCGGGACGCCGCACCAGCACCTCACCCCGAACCGCGGCGATCATCCGGCC
>CBIHMQ010000126.1:0-6366 GCA_966211075.1 uncultured bacterium | reverse complement strand
CCTGCGGAGTTAGCTGTCGGGCTCGCGCTGAAAGAGCTGCGCTACGGATCGTCTTCGTCCGATTCGCCCCTGAGACCTGCAAAGGTCCCTGCGGTTCCTCCGCTCCCGAACGGCGCCCGCACGGGATTCGGCATTGCTGGCGCGGCAGTGTATAGGCAGAGATGGCTATTATCCCCCGGCCGCGCGGTTCGTCCGCGTGGCTTTTTCATGACGACGAGCGCGATGAAGACCTACGTAGCCACACCCGCCGACCGCCAGCGCGATTGGTACGTGGTCGATGCCGAGGGCCAGACCCTGGGCCGCTTGGCGACGCAGATCGCCGATGCCCTGCGCGGCAAGCGCAAGCCTGAGTACACGCCGCACATCGACACCGGCGATTTCATCGTCGTCGTCAACGCGGAGAAGATTCGCGTCACCGGCAAAAAGCTCGAGCAGAAGACCTACTGGCGCCACAGCGGTTACCCGGGCGGGATCAAGTCGCGGTCGCTGGCCGAGATGCTCGACCGCCGCCCCGAGGAAGTGATCCGCAAGGCCGTCAAGGGAATGCTCCCGCGCAACCGGCTCGCCCGCCAGCAGCTGACCAAGCTGAAGGTCTACGCCGGGCCCGACCACCCGCACGCCGCCCAGCAGCCCAAACCGATGGAGATTTCGAAGTGATCGACGACGAGAAGACGCCTGACGAGACGACCGAGGGCTCGGAGGCCGCGCCCGAGGGTCCTGTCGACGAGGGCGACTCTCCTGCTCTGCAGGAGAGCTCACCCCCGACGCCACCCGCGGATGAGGCGTCGGAGCCGGCGGCCGAGTCGCCGCAGGTAGACGCCGCCGAGGCGCCTGCTGACAAGCCTTCCGCGAAGCCGGCCGAGAAAAAAGACGTGATCCCGGGAGCTGACCTGGAGCCGATCGCGGTCGAGCCGGATGGGCCGGCGTTGAGCGCCGAGGAGCAGGCCAGGCTGGAAGCCGAAGAGGAGGAGAAAGCTCGCCGCGAGGCCGAGCTCGCCGCCGCCGAGGAGTCCGACACGGCGCTCGCCGGCCGGGCTCCCGCGAAGATGGACAGCGGCGCCCGCTTCCTCGCCACCGGCAAACGGAAGCGCTCGATCGCCCGCGTCATCCTGCTGGCCGGCGACGGCCAGATCGTCGTCAACGGCCGCAGCCTCGAGGAGTTCTTCCCACGGCCCCTGCACCAGACGATGGCGCGCCAGCCGCTCGCCGTCTCCGGTTACGAGGGCAACGTCGACGTTCGCATCCGCGTTCACGGCGGCGGCATCAGCGGCCAGGCCGGCGCCGTCCGCCACGGCATCGCCCGGGCGCTGACCGAGATCGATCCAGAGCTGCGCGGTGACCTCAAGCGCCGTGGCTTCCTCACCCGCGACGCCCGCGTCAAGGAGCGTCGCAAGGCCGGTCTCAAGAAGGCCCGTAAGCGGCCTCAGTTCAGCAAGCGCTGACGGGAGCCGGGTGGCGACGGGGCGCAAGCTCTTCGGAACCGACGGGGTCCGAGGAGAGGCTGGAACGTTCCTCAGCGTCGAGCTGGCGACCTCTCTCGGTCGCGCCGCCGCGGCATCGCTCGACGTCGAGCGCCCACAGGTCCTGATCGTCCGCGACACCCGCGAGTCGGGCCCGATGCTGGAGGCGGCGCTGGCGTCCGGCATCGCCGCGGCTGGAGGGGACGCCCTGCTCGGCGGCGTCCTGCCAACTCCGGCGGCGGCGATCCTGGTTCGCCGGCTCGGCCTCGACCTCGCTGCGGTCGTCTCCGCCTCCCACAACCCCTACGGCGACAACGGCATCAAGTTCTTCTCCGCCCAGGGCGTCAAGCTCGACGACGCCGCCGAGGCCCGGATCGAGGATCTGCTCGACGAGGGCGGTCCTCACTTGGGTCGCATAGTGGACCAAACCTCGACCGCACCCCCCGAGCCCGGCCGCGTGCGCGAGCTCGACGGCGGCCTCGAGGACTACCTGCGCGAGCTCGAGGCCGCCTTCCCGCTTGACCTGAAGGGGCGCCGGGTGGCGCTCGACTGCGCCAACGGGGCGACCTTCCGCGCCGCCCCGGCGATCTTCGAGCGGCTCGGCGCCGAGGTCGACCTGATCGGCGCCGAGCCGGACGGGCGCAACATCAACGCCGGCTGCGGTTCCACCCACATGGAGCGCCTCGCCGAGCACGTCGCTTCCACGGAGGCGGAAATCGGCTTCGCCTTCGACGGCGATGGCGACCGGGTGCTGGCCGTCGACGGCGCCGGCCGGATCCACGACGGCGACGAGCTGATCGCCCTCGCCGCCCGTGGCATCGCCGCCCGCGGCGGCTCGCTCGGCGGCGTCGTCGTCACCGTGATGAGCAACTACGGCTTCCACCAGGCGATGGAGGAGGCCGGGATCGAGGTCGCCGTCACCCAGGTCGGCGACCGCTACGTGATCGACGAGATGCGCCGCCGCGGCTGGTCGCTGGGCGGCGAGCAGTCCGGCCACATCATCGCCTCCGATTTCGTCTCCACCGGCGACGGGATCGCCGCGGCGTTGACGACGATGCGCGAGCTCGGCGGTGCCCCGCCTGCCGATGCGGAAGCTGCCGCAGAAGCTCGTCAACGTCCGGGTAGCCGACCGCGAGGCGGTCGCCGGCGCGGACGCGGTCTGGGCGGCGGTGAAGCGCGAAGAGCAGGAGTTGGCCGGTCGCGGCCGGGTTCTGCTGCGCCCGTCCGGCACTGAGCCGCTGGTGCGGGTGATGGCCGAGGCGCCAAGCGCCGAGGAGGCCGACGCGGTCTGCGAGCGCCTGGTCGCCGTCGTGCGCCAGGAGCTCGGCTAAGGGGCCCGGCGGCTCCCGCCGTCTACCCTTACTCGCCCCCAATGTGCGGAATCGTCGGATACGTGGGCGCCCGTCCCTGCGTGGAGTTGCTGCTCGCAGGGCTGGAAAAGCTCGAATACCGAGGCTATGACTCGGCCGGTCTCTCGATGCTCGACGACGGCGAAGTCGAGAGCGTCCACGCTGTCGGCAACCTCGCCAACCTGCGCGAGGAGATCGCCGAGCAGGCCGCCAACAACGGCGGCTCGCCCTCTGGCGCACAGACCGGGATCGCCCACACCCGCTGGGCCACCCACGGTCGCGTCACCAAGGAGAACGCGCATCCGCTCGACGACTCCTCCGGTCGCGTCCACATCGTCCTCAACGGCATCGTCGAGAACCACGCCAGCCTGCGCCGACGCCTCCAGGAGCAGGGCGAGGAGTTCAGCTCCGAGACCGATGCGGAGGTGGTCGCCCACCTGATCGCCGACCACTACGACGGCGACCTTGCCGCCGCGGTCCGCGCCGCCTTCGCGGACCTGCGCGGCCACTACTCGTTCGTCGCCATGCACGCCGACCACCCTGGCCTCCTGGTCGGCGCTCGCAAGGAGTGCCCGCTGGTCGCCGGCATCGGCGACGGCGAGGCCTTCCTCGCCTCGGCGATCCCCGCCTTCCTCGCCGACACCCGCACCGCGGTGCTGATCGAAAACGGCGAGATCGTCGAAGTCGAAGCCGGCACGGTGCGGATCACCGACGCCGAGGGCAACCAGGTCGAGCGGGCCAGCGAAGAGGTGACCTGGGACGCCGACGCCGCCGAGAAGGGCGGCTATGAGACCTTCATGCTTAAGGAGATCTACGAACAGGCCGACGCGGTCGCCGAGACGATCGCCGACCGCCTGCCGGGCGAGGACGGGGTCGACCTCGACGACGTCGACCTCGACGACGAGTTCCTGCGGGGCGCTCGGCGGATCGTGATCGTCGCCTGCGGCACCTCCTACCACGCTGGCCTGATCGGTCGCTACGCGATCGAGGAGTGGGCCCGGGTCCCGGTCGAGATGGACATCGCCTCCGAGTACCGGTACCGCAACCCGGTGGTTGGCCCGGATGACCTGGTGGTCGGGATGACCCAGTCGGGCGAGACCGCCGACACCCTGGCGGCGATGCGCCTCGCCCGCGAGGCCGGCGCCAAGGTGCTGGCCGTCACCAACATCATGGGCAGCCAGGCGACTCGCGACGCCGACGCCGTCCTCTACACCCGCGCCGGGCTCGAGGTCAGCGTCGCCGCGACCAAGACCTTCGTCGCCCAGGTGGCGGTGATGTACCTGCTGGGACTGCGCCTCGCCGAGCTGCGCGGGACCCTGCCGCCCGAGCGGATTGCCGAGCTCGTCTCCGAACTGAAGGCGCTGCCCACGAAGATCGAGGAGACGCTGGCCGCGGTCGAGGAGCCCGTGCGGGCAACCGCGGCCGCCCACAGCGCCCAGGACTTCTTCCTCTACTTAGGCCGCCACATCGGGCTCCCGGTCTGCCTCGAGGGGGCGCTGAAGCTGAAGGAGATCTCCTACATCCCCACCGACGCCTACGCGGCGGGGGAGATGAAGCACGGCCCGATCGCCCTGCTCGACGATTCGACCCCGGTCGTCTGCATCGCCACCGACAGCCCGGTGCTGGAGAAGATTCTCTCCAACGTCGAAGAGGTACGCGCCCGCGGCGCCCAGACGATCGCGATCGCCACCGCCGGCAACGGCCGCGCCGGCGAGGTCGCCGACGAGACGATCGAGATCGCCGCCGGCGACTGGATCCTGCAGCCGATCCTGGCGGTCCTGCCGCTGCAGTTGCTCGCCTACGACATCGCCCGCGCCCGCGGACTCAACGTCGACCAGCCCCGTAATCTGGCCAAGACCGTCACCGTCGAGTGATCGCGTAGGATGCCCGCTCCGTGAAGCTCCGTCCCGCCCTGATCCCGGCTGCCGCCACCATCGCCGTGCTCGCGATTGCCGGCTGCGGCGACAGCAGCGGCAGCGCCGATTCCGACGCCAACGCCGCCGCCCTGGTTCCCGCCACGGCGCCCGTCTACATCGAGGCGACGATCCAGCCGGACGGCGAACTCAAGACCGACGTCGAAGCCCTGGCCGAGAACCTCGCCGGCGTCGACGACCTCGGCGGCCTGATTGTCGAAAAGGCCGAAGAAGAGGCGAACGAGTCCGGTGAACCGCTCGACTTCGCCAAAGAAGTGCAGCCCTGGCTGGGCGACGTCGCCGGCCTCTACCTCGAACGCTACGACGGCGAGGACTTCGCGGGCTACGGGGTCGCGGTCTCGGTCACCGACACCGACGCCGCCCAGGGCTTCATCGACGACCACTCCGAGACCGACGACGGCGACCCGTTCGAGGCCGGCACCTACGAAGGAGTCGACTATGACGTCGACCCTGAGGACGAGACCACGGTCGGGATCGTCGACGGCTTCCTCGTCATCGCCGAAGACCTGCCCTCCTTCAAGGCGATGGTCGACGCCTCCGAAGGCGAATCGCTCTCCGACAGCGAGACCTACGCCGAAGCCACCGGTGACGTCCCCAGCGGCAGCATCGCCAACGTCTTCGTCGACGTCGGCGGCCTGATCGACCAGTCCGGGGACGCGATCGACGCCGAAACGAAGGCCTTCCTCGACACCGCCGGCATCGAACCAGAGGAGGCGACGGCGATGGCCAGCGTCGTCCCGGGCTCCGACCAGGTCGAGATCAACGTCAGCAGCAACTTCAGCGCCGACAACCCGCCCACCGGCGACGCCTCGAAGCTGCTCGGCGAGATGCCGGTCGGCTCCGTCGCCGCGATCGCCTCCGCGGACTTCGGTGAGCGCTTCAGCGAAGCGATCGACGAACTCGATGCCAACGGGATCCCCGGCGAGATCCCGCCCAACCAGCTGAAGAAGACGATGAAGGAAGCGGGCATCGACCTCGACGAGGTCGCCTCCTCGGTCGGCGACCTCGCCGTCTTCGCGGAAGGCAGCGCCGAGTCCGACCTGGCCGGCGCGGTCGTCCTCGAAACCAAGGACGCGAGCGAGGCGAAGAACACCGTCTCCAACGTCGGCCTGCTGGTGCGCTCCGCCGGGACCTCCGGCGTCACCGCGGTCAGCGGCAAGTTCAGCGGCTTCTCGATTCGCAGCGAGGACCTCGGCTCGGAGCCGCTGGTAGTGGCTGCCGCGGGGTCTCGGATCGCCGTCGCCTACGGGTTGCCGGCGGCGAGCCAGGTATTGGCCCCCGGCGGCGCGACGCTCTCCTCCGACCCGGCCTACAAGGACGCGGTCAGCGCTCTCGGCGGCACTCCGATCAGCGGCTTCGTCGACGGCCCCAAGGCTCTGCGGCTGGCCTCCGAGCTGATCCCGGCTGACGACAAGGAGGGCTTCGCCGAAGTCCGGCGGTACCTGCGCAGGATCGACTACGTGGCGATCGGTGGCGGCGCTTCCGGCGACCGCTCGACCGTGAAGCTGATCGCCGGCGTCGGCGAGTAGCCACCGCCCGATGCCCGGCGTCGGCATCGACCTGTTGGAGATCGACCGGATGGAGCGCGCCCTGGAGCGCCACCCGCGCCTGGCCGAGCGCATC
>CBIHMQ010000125.1:0-6367 GCA_966211075.1 uncultured bacterium | reverse complement strand
GCGATCTCCTCCGCGGACAGCTCCGGGGCGAAAGTAGGTTGGATCGTCGGGAGCTCCTGCATGAGCCCTTCCTTTCCTGATGTTCGCTGGGTAGGCCGGGTGCCTGGGTCCAGTCGAATGACTTGCGCGGAGTTTACCCGCTGGGCCGACTCGGCAGAATTCCCTGCATGCCCGAGCTGCCCGAGGTCGAGATCGTCGCCCGCCGCCTCGACGCCGCCCTGCGCGGCGCCGCGGTCGAGTCGGTGCTGGCGCCGGGGATGAACGTGATGAAGACCTTCGACCCGCCGCTGGACGCGCTGGAGGGCCGCGAGCTGACCGGGGTGCGGCGGATCGGCAAGATGCCGGTCGTCGAGTTCGGCGACCTGGCGCTGCTGATCCACCTCATGTCGGCCGGCCGGCTGCGCGTCTTCGACAAACGCGCCTCTCTCAAAGACCGGGCCTCGCGGGTGCTGGTCCGCCTCGGCGACGGGCGGGAGCTGCGGCTGCGCGAGTTCGGCACCAAGCAGCGCGCCTGGGCGAAGCTGCTGCCGGCCGACGCCGTCGCCGCCGACGAGATGGTCGCCTCGCTGGGCCCGGAAGCCTGGCCGGCGCCGCCGCTGGAGGAGCTGGGGGCGCTGCTCGACCAGCCGCGCCACCTGCACCCGCTGCTGCGCCACCAGAAAGACATCGCCGGGATCGGCCGCTCCTGGGTCGACGAGATTCTCTGGGAGGCGAAGCTCTCGCCCTTCAAGAAAGGCTCGGAACTGAGCGCGGAGGAGATCGGGCGCCTACATGCCGCCCTGCACGTGCTCGGCGACGCGATCGACCACTACGAGGAGACGATCGGCCCCGAGGTGCCGGACAAAGTCCCGATGCCGCTCAAGGTCCACAAGCGCGAGGGCGAGCCCTGCCCGCGCTGCGGGACGACCATCGAGGCCGTCTTCTTCAGCGAGCGCCAGACCAATTACTGCCCGAAAGAGCAGACGGGCGGCAGGGTGCTCAAGGATCGTCGGCTCTCCAATTGGCTCACGTCGGGGGGGTGGGGGAGGTCGCGCCGGAGCACCCGCGGGGCGGCGCCGGCGAGACCTCCCCCACCTCCCCACGCGGGCGTTTAGGCAGGCTCCAGTAGGAGACTGAAGTCCAGGGAGGGCGCCGAGTGGGTGAGGGCGCCGATCGAGATGAAGTCGACGCCGGTCTCGGCGATCGGGCGGACGGTCTCGAGGTCGACCCCCCCGGAAGCCTCCAGGGTCGGCCCGTTCCCCCCGCCGGCGTTCTCGTCGCGCAACCGCACGGCCTCGCCCAGAGTCGCCGGGTCCATGTTGTCGAGCAGGAGCCGGTCGGCGCCGGTGCCGAGCGCGTAGGCGACCTCTTCGAGGTCGCGGCACTCGATCTCGATCGGCAGCTCCGGCTGCTCCTTCCGGGCCGCGTAGATCGCCTTGGCGACGCCGCCGGCAAGGGCGACGTGGTTCTCCTTGATCAGAATCGCGTCGTAGAGGCCCATCCGGTGGTTGACGCCGCCGCCGGCCGCGACCGCGGCCTTCTCCAGCGCCCGCAGCCCCGGCGTCGTCTTGCGGGTGTCGAGAATGCGTGCGCCGGTGCCCGCCACCGCCTCGACGAAGCGCGCGGTCAGCGTCGCCACTCCTGAGAGGTGGCCGAGGAAGTTGAGCCCGACCCGCTCGGCGGCGAGCAGCGCCCGCGCCGGTCCGCTGGCCAGCAGCACGTCGACCGGGACCCCGTCCCGCCACTGCCCCTCGACGACGAGGTTGTCGACCTCCTCGACCCCGCACTGGCGCATCGCCTCGGCGACGACCCCGAGCCCGTAGACGACCCCCGGCTGCTTCTGCACGATCCGGGCCCGGGCGCGCGCCTCCGCCGGCACCGTCGCATCCGAGGTGACGTCGCCGCCGCCGAGGTCCTCGGCGAGGGCGCGGGCGACGAGCGTTTCGAATGAATTGTCAGGCAAGGCTTTCATGTCTTATTGCAAGTAGTTGCATGTAGGCGCGCTCACTGCGTCGCCAGG
Organism: uncultured bacterium; assembly: GCA_966211075.1. Classification (GTDB taxonomy): domain Bacteria; phylum Actinomycetota; class Thermoleophilia; order Solirubrobacterales; family 70-9; genus VAYN01. The sequence goes on along the minus strand of CBIHMQ010000125.1, from coordinate 4,368 downwards.
GTCCAGTAGGCACGGGGGTCCTTCGATGACTTACCCACCCATTCGAGTATTCCTGCGTCCCGCAGCGCCCGCAGCTCCTGCTGGGCCACCGGACGGGAAACGCCGAGAACCTCTGCGACCTCCCCCGTGCTCAGCCTGCCCGCCGATCTGAGCGCGGTGACGACAGCTCGCGCGTTCTCCGGCATGCCTGCCTCGAGACGTCGATCGACGAGCTCCCCCGAGAGGGTCAGCTCGACACTCCCGGAGGTCTGTCGATAGATGGGGTCGACGCTCCCGGCCTGTCGCATCTCCTCGAAGATCCGGCGAATTCCCTCGCCGAGCTCCTGACCGAAATTGAGATCTGCACAGACCCGCGCGATCCGAGGGTTACGAGCAAACCGGTTGGTCTTGAGGGGATCTCCGAGATCAACGACACCTGGGAATCGGCCCGGGCTGGAGATCTCAATCCGATCGTCGAATATCTCGACCCGGACATGATCGCCAACCATGCTGTATGAACGGTGCACGACGGCGTTGACGACCCCCTCGAGCCAGGCGTCCTCTGGCACCAGCGGGACACCGCCAAACCGCCCGGAACGGCGCAGCGCTTGCCGAACCGGCTGTAGTCGTGCCACCTCCTCCCTCGCCTTCAGAAGCTGACGGGGAATACATCCTTCGATTCGGATGTCTTGGGTCAACTGCTGCCTGGCGCCACTGCCCCGCTCCTCCCCCCGGTAGCGAAGGACCCGCACGAATGCTTCCGGGAGGAATGCTTGCGGCGATCGCCCGAATAGCAGGCAACCGGCAATGGTGAGCCCATTCTCCGTGGCGAGGCCGCGGGCACGAAGCAGCCGGCGACCGTCCGGTGCCTTCACCGCATCGACATACTCGCCAAGGATCTCGTCGTCGATCTGATCGAAACCGCAGCCATCGAGCGCGCGAGACTCGTAGCTCGCCTGCCCCTTGTCGTAGAGCAGCTCCTGCCGTTGGGTGAACCCGAGCCTCCGATTCTCGTCGCCGACTCGAAGGAAGACTTCATCGCGCTGGTTAGCGTGGACCGCATCGCTTGCCTCGACTTCGAAGACCAAGAGGTCGTTCGCGTCCCCGCGACCGTCGACGCAATCCACCAGACGATGACGGGCTCGAACCGGCGGGCTGCAGAAGTCTATGTTTGCCTGCATCTGCGCATCGAGCTGACCAGGCGCCACGCTGATGCCCTCCACGATGCCGTCGTGAAGTCCTACGACCAAGACCCCTCCGTCAGCGTTTGCGAATCCAATCAGCGAGTTCGCCAACTCGCGAGGCGCAATCCGGCTCGACTTCCGCTCGAACCACTGCCCCTCGGCAACAGCCAGAAGACCCGGCCCAACCCGATCGGGCTCCAGTTTCAGGGCCTTTTCTGCCGCGACAGTTCCCATACTTACATATAAATATTACAAGTAGCTTCTAACTCACGGAAGCTACGTCCAGAACGTTTAATCCCCGTGTGAGCAAGTTGCCGCCGTTCCAGACCCTGATCGACGAGTACGCCGCCGAAGTGATGGCCGTATGCCGTGGCGCCGTCGGGCGCGGCGACGCCGAGGACTGCTTCCAGGAGACCTTCATCGCCGCCCTGCGCGCCTACCCGAAGCTGGACGACGACCGCAACCTGCGCGGCTGGCTGGTGACGATCGCGCACCGCAAGGCGATCGACCACCACCGGGCGCGGGGGCGGCGGCCGGTCCCGGTCGAGCGGGTGCCGGAGGTGGCGGTGACCGACCCCGAGCCCGGCGACGGCATCTGGGAGCTGGTCGGGGCGCTGCCGCCGAAACAGCGGGCGGCGGTGACGCTGCGCTACGCCAGCGATCTCCCCCACGCCGAGATCGCCGCCGCGCTCGGCTGCTCGCCGGAGGCGGCGCGCCGCAGCCTCCACGAGGGAATCAAACGACTGCGAAAGGAGCTGGCATGACCACCGCGATCGACCGTCTCGCCGCGCGGGCCGCCGCCGAGGAGCTGCTCGACGTCGCCTACACGACCGCCGACTCGCCGTTCGGGCCGCTGCTGCTGGCGACGACGCCGCGCGGCCTGGTCCGGGTCGGCCTCCCCAACCAGGACCCCGAGGACCTGCTCGCCGAGCTGGCCGCAAGGGTCTCGCCCCGGGTCCTGGAGGCGGCCGCCCCGCTCGACGAGGCCCGCCGCGAGCTCGACCTCTACTTCGACGGCAAGCTGACCGAGTTCGCGTTGCCGCTCGACTGGCAGCTCAGCCGGGACTTCCGGCGCCGGGCGCTGCGGGCGATCGCCCGCATCCCCTACGGCAGGACCCGCAGCTACACCCAGATCGCGACGAGTGCCGGCAACGAGCGGGCGGTCCGCGCCGCCGGCACCGCCTGCGGCACCAACCCGATCCCGGTCGTCGTCCCCTGCCACCGGGTCCTCCGCAGCGGCGGCGGCCTCGGCGGCTACGGCGGCGGCCTGCCGATGAAGGAAGCGCTGCTGCGCCTCGAGGGTGTCCTAGACAATTGACGTAACCGAACTCAAGAATTGCTCGCGGCGACCCGATTGTGGGTTCATGCTCGCGAAACCCCTTGCCCTCCTCCTCTCGATAGCCCTTCTCGCCAGTCTCGGATTCGCCCAGTCGGCGTTCGCCCAAGACGCTCCTGGCGCCGACCCCAGCGCCGCTTTCTTCGAGGAAGAAGAATGCGAGCTGGGCGAACCGGACTGCGTCGAAGAGCTCGAGTTCGAAGAATGCGAAGAAGCCGAGGACGGCGAAGAGCTCGAATGCGAAGAAGAACCGGAGCCGCTGCGCGCCGGCGAAGCCCCGGCCGACTGCCTGCTGACCAGCGCCCGTCCCCGCGTCTCGATCGCAGGCGGCCAGGGGCGCCTCAAGCTCGACGTTCGCTACGAGGTCTCCGCTCCCGCCGAGGTCAGCGTCAGCCTCCGCTCGGCGGGCGGCAAGGGCTCGGTCGCGATGCCGCCCGAGCGGCTGCGCCTCAGCCGCGGCGGCAGCTTCCACGAGACCCTCGCCCTCAACGAGGAGGAGACCGAGCGGGCGCTCTCGGCCCGCGAGTTCTCGGTCCGGCTGCGGGTCGCCGGCGCGCCCTCGTCCTGCCGCCGCTACGAGCTCCTGCACCTCACCGTCAAGCGCGGCGGCGACGAGAGCCCGGTCTTCTCGGCGCCCAGCGCCGACGCCCGCGGTAGCCGCGCGCCCGCTTAGGCGGCGACCGCCTCAGCCAGCCAGGCGCCCGCGTCGCGCAGCTGGACCGGGTCGATCTGATGGCCCAGCTCGGACTCGCGGTAGGTGACCGCGAGTCCGCCGGCCTCGAGCAGGTCGCGGGCACGGTGGCCGAAATCGACGTCGATGACAGGGTCGTTGCGGCCGTGGCCGATGAAGACGGGCATCCCGGTCCGGTCGGCGAGCAACGGCTCCCACCCCTCGGCGGTCGGCACGAAGCCGCTGAAGGCGAGGATCCCGGCCGGCGCCGGACGGTCGGCGCTGAGGCCCATCGCGAAGCTCATCACCGCCCCCATCGAGAAGCCGGCCAGCACGGTTCGCTCCGCCCCGATCCCTTCCGTCCAGATCGTGTCGTGCAGCTCGGCCAGGGCGGCCCGGGCGGCGAAGAAGGTCTCCGGGTCCGGGTAGCCGACCCGCGGCACCGCGTACCAGTGGTAGCCGGGCGAGCCCGGCAGCCGCAGCGGCCCTCGCGGCGAGACCGCCCGCAGCCGCCGCTCCGGGTCGAGCGCGTCGGCGAGGCCGATCACGTCGAGCTCGCTGGTGCCGCGCCCGTGGTGGAGGACCAGCAGTCCCTCCGGCTCGCCGTCCGCCTCCCGTTCGACGTAGGCGAGGCCCATCTCTAGTTGGCCGAGGAGGCCGCGGTCTTGTTCAGGTAGTCGCGGACGAACTCGTCGATGTCGCCGTCGAGGACCCGCTGGACGTCGCCGACCTCGTGCTCGGTGCGGTGGTCCTTGACCATCGTGTACGGGTGCAGCACGTAGCTGCGGATCTGCGAGCCCCAGGCGACGTCTTTGACCTCGCCGCGCTGCTTGGCCATCTCCTCGGCGCGTTTGCGCTCCTCCAGCTCGATCAGGCGCGAGCGCAGCAGCTGCATCGCCACCGCCTTGTTCTGGGTCTGCGAGCGCTCGTTCTGGCACTGGACGACGACCCCGGTGGGGAGGTGGGTGATCCGCACCGCCGAGTCGGTCTTGTTGACGTGCTGGCCGCCGGCCCCGGAGGCGCGGTAGGTGTCGACGCGGAGGTCGGCGTCGTCGATCTCGACCTCGACGGCGTCGTCGACCACCGGCCCGACTTCGACCTGGGCGAAGCTGGTGTGGCGCCGGGCAGAGGAGTCGAAGGGAGAGATACGGACCAGGCGGTGGACGCCGCGCTCGGCGGCGAACAGCCCGTAGACGTTC
>CBIHMQ010000124.1:0-6368 GCA_966211075.1 uncultured bacterium | reverse complement strand
CCCCCTGACTGAGCCCGAAGACGATCGCCCCGACCGCGACCGCGAAGCTGGCGACGCCGGGCAGGTCGAGATCGCGGGGGGAGTCGGGGTCGGCCTCGAGGGCCGGCGTCGCCCGCAGCGTCAGGGCGATCGTCGCCAGCGCCAGCGGCACGTTGACGAGGAAGACGAGCCGCCAGTCGATCGAGGTGAGCAGGCCGCCGAGCACCGGGCCGAGGGCGGCGAAGAAGGCCGAGGCGCCGGCGAGGATCCCCAGCGCCGTGCCCTTCTCGGAGTCCGGGAAGACGGCGCTGACGATCGCCAGCGCGGTCGGCATCATCAGCGCCGCCCCCGCCCCCTGCAGGACCCGCGCCGCGATCGCCCACTCGAAGCTCTGGGCGGCGCCCATCGCCATCGTCGCCGCGGCGAAGACGACCGCTCCCCAGATGAAGACGCGGCGCAGCCCGAAGAGATCGCCGAGACGGCCGCCGAAGACCATCAGCGCCGCCAGCGGGATGATGTTGGCGGTCATCAGCCACTGGCCCTCGGCGGTGCCACCGCTGAGGTCGTGGATCGCGTCGGGGCTTGCCAGCGGCACCGCCGTCTGGTCGACCAGGACCATCGAGCTGGCCAGCGTCATCGCGGCCAGCGTCAACCGCATCGCTCGCTTGTCGACGCTGCCGGTCTGCGCCATGGGCGCGGGTTATATGCGCAGCGGAGCTAGAAGGGAAGCGTCTCGGCGATTTCGGCCAGCTTCGGGGCGGCCTTGTCGCGCTCGCTGAGGAGCGGCTCGTCGACCGGCCACTCGACCCCGACGTCGGGGTCGTCCCAGGCAATTCCGGCCTCGGTCAGCGGGTCGTAGAGGCTGGAGAGCAGGTAGGTGACGTCGGCGAGGTCGCTGAGGACCGCGAAGCCGTGGCCGAACCCGACCGGGACGAACAGCTGGCGGTGCTTCTCGTCGTCGAGCACGTGCGCCTCCCACTGCCCGTAGGTGGGCGAGCCGCGGCGCAGGTCGACGGCGACGTCGACGATCGCGCCGCGCGGGCAGCGGACCAGCTTCGCCTGGCCCGGCTCGGTCTGGAAATGCAGGCCGCGCAACGTCCCCTTCGAGGAGCGCGAGTGGTTGTGCTGGACGAAGTCGACGTCGACGCCGAGCTCCTTCCAGGTGCCCTCGGCGTAGCTCTCGACCATGAAGCCGCGGCTGTCGCCGTGGACCTCCGGCTCGAGGAGGACGACGCCGTCGAGCTTCGTCTCCAGCCGCCGCGGCATCAGCCGAGGCTCCTCCCGTACTGCTTTTCGTAGTACTCGCGGTACTCGCCGGAGCGGATCGGGCCCCACCAGTCCTCGTTATCGCGGTACCACTGGACGGTCTTCTCGAGGCCCTCGGCGAAGTGGACCTGGGCCTCCCAGCCGAGGTCGCGCTTCAGCTTCTCGGAGGAGAGCGAGTAGCGGCGGTCGTGGCCGGGGCGGTCCTGGACGTATTCGATCAGCGACTTGTCGCCGCCGGTCAGCTCGATCACCCGCTGGACGACCTCGATGTTCTCGCACTCGTCGGGACCGCCGACGTTGTAGACCTCGCCGGCCTTGCCCTTGGTGAGGACGGTGTGGATGCCGCGGCAGAAGTCCTCGACGTAGAGCCAGTTGCGGACCTGCTTGCCGTCGCCGTAGACCGGCAGCGAGTCGCCGTGGACCGCGTTGAGGACCATCAGCGGGATCAGCTTCTCCGGGTACTGGCGGGGGCCGTAGTTGTTGGACCCGCGCACGATCGAGGCGTCGATCCCGTAGGTGTGCCAGTGGGCGGAGACGAGCAGGTCGCCGGCCGTCTTCGTCGCCGAGTAGGGCGAGGAGGGGTCGAGCGGCGAGGTCTCGGTGAAGGAGCCGGAGTCGATCGAGCCGTAGACCTCGTCGGTGGAGACCTGCAGGTAGCGCTCGACGCCAAGCTCGCGGGCCGCGTCAAGCAGCGTCCCGGTCCCGATCACGTGGGTGCGGGCGAAGGCGTCCTGGTCGTCGATCGAGCGGTCGACGTGGCTCTCGGCGGCGAAGTTGACGACCGCGTCGCAGCCCCGCATCGCCTCGCGGACGATCGCCGGGTCCTCGATCGCCCCCTCGATGAGGTTCGTGCCCTCGGGCAGGTTCTCGCGGCGGCCGGCGTAGGTGAGCTTGTCGAGCACGACCACGTCGTGCTCGTCGCCGACCAGGCGCACGTAGGTGGAACCGATGAAACCGGCGGCGCCGGTGACGAGGAGCTTCACGATCCTTCCTCCCTCTCAGCTTGTCGTTGGGCCAGGTAGCCGGCGAGTCCGTCCTGCCACGAGGGCAGCCGGATCGCATGCTCGCGCTGGCTGACCATGACCGAATACGGCGGCCGGGACGCGGAACGCCCGAACTCCGCGGCGGTGGTCGAGAGCACTTTGCACTCGACCTTGGCCTGCTCGAAGATCTCGCGGGCGAATTCGTACCAGGAGCAGCGCCCGGCGGCGGCCATGTGGTGGATGCCGAACTCGACGCCCTCGATCAGCCGCACGACCCCGTAGGCGAGGTGCCAGGTGTAGGTCGGCGAGCCGACCTCGTCGCGGACGACCAGCACCTCGTTCTGACTCTCGGCGAGGCGCAGCATCGTCTCCACGAAGTTGCCGCCGCCCACCCCAAACAGCCAGGAGGAGCGGACCACGAAGTGGCGCTTGTTGGCGGCGATCGTCGCCTCCTCGCCGGCCAGCTTGGTGCGGCCGTAGGCGGAGAGCGGCGCCGTCTGGTCGCTTTCGACGTAGGGCTCGCCCTTGCTGCCGTCGAAGACGTAGTCGCTGGAGACGTAGACAACGCTGGCGCCGACCGCGGCGGCGGCCGCGGCGACGTTGCCGGCCCCGGCCCCGTTGATCGCCAGAGCGTCCGCCTCGGCCTCCTCGGCGCCGTCGACGTCGGTCCAGGCGGCGCAGTTGATCACCACGTCGGGACGCTCGAGGTCGAACTTCTTCTCCAGCGCCGCCGCGTCGGTGACGTCGAGCTCGGCGCGGCCGAACCCGACCACGTCGTGGCCCGCGTTGCCGGCGGCCAGCATCACGTCGCGGCCCAGCATCCCGGCGGCTCCGGTCACGAGCAGCTTCACCGCCAACCCCTCACTAGACGATTTCGATCTCGGACTTGTCGCCGACCAGCAGGCGCAGCGTTTTCGGCATCCCGTCGCTGCGGGTCAGCTTCACATCGCGGCCCAGCAGGCTCGCCTCCATGCGGGTGCCGAGGTCCTCGACCACGGAGCCGCTGAGGATGATCGAGTGCTCGATCTCGGAGCGGCGCACGTGGACGCCGGCGCCGATCGAGGTGTAGGGGCCGATGTAGGCGTCCTCGACGCAGGCGCCGGCGGCGATCACAGCCGGGCCGCGGACCACCGAGCCGACGATCTTGGCGCCCTCCTCGACGATCACCCTGCCCTCTACCTTCGAGTTGTCGATCTCGCCCTGCAGGTCGGTCTCGATCTCCTCGAGGACGAGCCGGTTGGCGTCGAGCATGTCGGCGAGCTGGCCGGTGTCCTTCCACCAGCCGCGCACGACCTCGGACTGGACCTTGCGGCCGTCGTCGATCAGGCCCTGGATCGCCTCGGTGATCTCGAGCTCGCCGCGCCAGCTCGGCTCCAGCGCTTCGGAGGCGGCGAAGATCAGCGGGCTGAACAGGTAGACGCCGACCAGGGCCAGGTTCGAGGGCGGGTCCTTCGGCTTCTCGACCAGGCGGACGATGTGCTCGCCGTCGAGCTCGGCGACGCCGTAGTGCTCGGGCTCCTCGACCGGGGTGAGCAGGATCAGCGCGTCCGGTTCGTGCTCGCGGAAGCTGGTCACCAGCCCGCGCAGGCCGTCGCGCAGGAGGTTGTCGCCCAGGTACATCACGAACGGCGAGTCGCCGATGAAGTCCTTGGCGGTCAGCACCGCGTGGGCCAGCCCGGCGGGTTCGTCCTGGACGATGTAGGTGATCCGCGCGCCGAAGGCCGAGCCGTCGCCGGCCGCGTCGCGGATCTCGTCGCCGGTCTCCGGCGCGATGATGATCCCGATCTCCTCGACGCCGGCCTCGACCAGCGCCTCGATCCCGTAGAAGAGCACGGGCTTGTTGGCGACGGGCACGAGCTGCTTCGCCGAGGTGTGGGTGATCGGGCGCAGCCGGGTTCCGGCCCCGCCCGAGAGGATCAGTCCCTTGAGGGCGTCCATGCGAGGCGCAGCCTACTGGGCCTGCGGGTTCAGGGGCCGAGCAGGGCCGCGGGGACGACCGCAATGCCGTCCGGGCGCCGGTAGGCGTGCCGGCCAGTGGTGACAATGGCGGCGTCGGCGAGGTCGTCGCCGAGCTCCTCCTGAAGCCAGCGCAGGTGACGGACATCATGGTCGCCGACGACTTGGCCCAGCTTCACCTCGATCGCCACCACCGATCGCCCACGCTCGACGATCAGGTCGACCTCGCGTTCCCCCCGCTGGCTGCGAAGGTGCGAGGTCCGTGCCTCTGCCTGCTGGGCGTAGACACGCACGCAAAGCGCAACGAGCGACTCGAACAGCGCCCCGAGCAGGGCCCCCTCGCGAGGGGCAGGCGGACCGGGGGCGTCGCCCCGCAGCAAGCTGGTGGCGTCGGCCCCAAGCAGCCGCGCCGCAAGGGCCGGATCCGCGAGATGGTGCTTGGAGGGCGAAGACAGGCGCTTGAGCCGGTTGCGTGTGGGCAGCCAAGCGGGAACCGGGTCGAGAATCCACAGCCGCTCGAGAATGTCGCGGTAGGCGAGCGCGGTCGGTCGTGAGGGCTTCTCAGCCTCGTCCCCAGTCGCCGCGTCCCTGATCTTCTCGAAGCTGGCGGTCGTCGCGGTCGCGGCCGCGTAGGCGCTCATCCACCTACGGAGCGTGGCCGGCCGCCGCACTTTGCGGCCCAGCTCCTGGAACTCTCGGTCGACTATGTGGTCGATGTACCCGTCGAGTTGCGCTCGCAGCGAGCGCATGGGAAACCCGCGCAAACCCGGAAAGCCCGACCGCAGGATCTCCTCGACATAGCCTTCGAGGCCAAATTCAGTGTCCCCGCCCACGGCTGGTCGGCTTCCTTCCAACAGGGTCGCGAGACTCACCGTCGGGGCCTCCACCCGTCGCTCCGCCAGAGTCATCGGGCGAAGTCGCACCCGAACGATCCTGCCGGCGCCCGAGTGGGTGGGCAAATCCGTGGGGGTCGCCGATCCGGTCAGCAGGAAGCTGGCCGGGCCGGCGCCATCGTCGACCGCCCGGCGCACGCGGTCGAAGGATTCGGGAAGGCGCTGCCACTCGTCAATCAGGACCGGGGTCTCGCCCGTGACGAGTCGCGATCGGTCGGCTTCGATGACCGAGCGCTCGCCGGCGTCGTCGAGCCGATATGCAGTGGCCGCCCGGCGCATCGCCGTCACCGTCTTGCCCACCGCCTTGGCGCCTTCGAGCGAGATGGCAGGCAGCGTGGGCAGCAGTTCGTCGAGCTCACGGTCGACGATACGGCGGCCATAGGGAGTCCCGGCAGGCACCCTTCCGATCTCTTTACGGTTTTGCATATCTCTACTTTACAGATACGTGGCGAACTACCTTCCAGTTTCGTGTACCCATACGATACGCCGCCAAAGTGAGGCCGGCGGTCTATATCCCCAACTACAACGGCGCGCGCCGCCTCGGCAGCGCCCTCGAGGGCCTGCGCGAGCAGAGCCGGCCGCTTGACGTGGTCGTCGCCGACAACGGCTCCACCGACGACTCGGTCGAGCTGGTCCGCGAGCGCTTTCCGGAGGTGACGCTGCTGGAGCTGGGCTCGAACCTCGGCTTCGGCCCCGCCCTCAACCGCGCTGTCGCCGAGCATCCCGCCGACCCGCTGATCCTCCTCAACGACGACGCCGTGGCGGCGCCGCGCTTCGTCGAGGCCCTGCTCGACACCCACGCGACCGGCGCCGAGAGCGTCGCCGGAGTGATGACCCAGGAACGGGCACCGGAGCTGATCGACTCCGCCGGGGTGATCGCCGACCGGACCCTGATGGGCTTCGACTACCTGCACGGCGAACCGCTGGCCGCGGCGGCGACCGCGGCCGACCCGCTCGGGCCGACCGGCGGCGCGGCGCTCTACTCGCGGGCGGCCTTCGAGCGCGTCGGCGGCTTCGACGAGCGGATCTTCCTCTACTACGACGACCTCGACCTGGCCCTGCGGCTGGCCGCCGCCGGGGCCCGCTGCCGGCTGGCGCCGGCGGCCACCGCCCTCCACTCCTACTCGGCCAGCCTCGGCGCCGGCAGCGGCGCCAAGTACGAGCGGACCGGCTGGAGCCGCGGCTACATGCTGCGCCGCTACGGGGTGATGCGCGACCCGCGCCGCGCCCTGCGGGCCCGCCGCCGCAGGTCGTGCGTGACGAAGTGGCTCGCCGCATCCCCGCCACTGGC
>CBIHMQ010000123.1:0-6375 GCA_966211075.1 uncultured bacterium | reverse complement strand
GGCGATCGCGTCGCCGATGTGTCCGGCCATCTCGTCGAGCAGAAAGGCCGAGGGCTCGACGTCGACCCGGGTCACCGCGGTCAGCGGCCGCCCGTCGCGCCCCTCCAACGCCAGCGGATCGGTAGCGGTCACCGCGCCCTCGACTGGTAGCGGAGCCAGCGGCTCGCGCCAGGGCAGGTTGAGGTGCACCGGCCCGGGCCGGATCTCCCCCCGCGCCGCCGCCAGAGCCCGGCAGGCGACCGAGCGGTAGTGCAGCAGCCCCTCGTCGTCGGCGTCGTGGGTGCCGACTTCGCAGAACCAGCGCACCGCCGAGCCGTAGAGCTTCACCTGGTCGATCGTCTGGCCGGCGCCGACCCCGCGCAGCTCCGGCGGCCGGTCGGCGGTGAGGACCAGCAGCGGTAGCGCCGACTCGTCCGCCTCGCAGACTGCCGGGTGGTAGTTCGCCGCCGCCGTACCGGACGTGCAGAGCAGCGCCACCGGCTCGCCGCCCGCCTGCGCCGCGCCGACGGCCAGGAAGCTCGCGCAGCGCTCGTCGAGCACCACGGTCACCTCGATCTCCGGCTGCCGCCATAGCGCCACCGCCAGCGGCGTCGACCGCGAGCCCGGCGAGATCACCACCCGCCGCAGTCCGCCCCGCGCCAGCTCCTCCGCGAATGCGGAGGCGAGCGCAGTGTTGGCATTGGTGGCGTCCATGGGTGGCGCACTTTTTTACCGGACGGCAGGGAACAAAGTGCGCCAGAGGCTAGAGCCGCTGCGCCCGCAGTGCCTCCTCGTCGATCTCGACGCCGAGGCCGGGACCGGGAGGCGAGTGGATGCGGCCGTCGCGCAGCTCACACTCGACCGCTGCCACGGTCGTCGCGAAGAGGCGCTGGGTGGCGAGCCCGTGGGCGAGTTCGAGGCGCTCCGGGCGCTCGCGCTCCGCCAGCGTCGCCGCCACCTGGGCGGCGGCGGCGATCCCGACCGGGCCGTCGAGAGCGCTGGAGAGATAGGCGGGGAGGACGTCAGCGACTGCCACCGCTTCCTCGGGGCCCCCGACCTTGGAGAGCTTGATCCCGGTGAACTCGCAGGCACCCAGCGCCGCCGCCCGCTCGGCCTCCTCGCAACTGGTGACGCTCTCGTCGGCGGCGAGCGGAATCGAGGTGATCCTGGCCAGCTCGGCGAGGTCCTCAAGCGAGCCGACCGGCTGCTCCGCCAGCTCGATCTCGAGCGGTTCCAGCTCGGCGAGGACCGCCGCGGCCGTCTCGAGGTCCCAGGCCTGGTTGGCGTCGACCCGGATCCGCGCCCCGGGCCCGACCGCCTCGCGCACCGCCCGCACCTGCTCGACGTCCTCGCTCACACCCAGCTTCAGCTTGAAGGTCGTGAACCCCTCTGCGGCCCAGGCCACCGCATCCTCCGCCACCGCCGCCGGCTCGCCCGCGACCAGCGTCGCGTTGCAGGGGATCCCGCCGGCTCCCTCAGGGGTGCGGTCGTCCTTTGTGTCGCTATCCGGGACAAACGACGACCGCGCCTCGGCGTCTGCGTCGGCGCGCCGACTGCGCAGGTCCAGCAGCGCCGTCAGCGCCGCGCACCGGGCCGGGGCGGAAAGGGTCGACGCCGCCGCCTCGACGTCGCCCTCACTCAGCGAGTCGAGCTGCGTCAGGGCCTCCAGTTCCCGAACCACGGTCACCAGCGTGGCGCCGCCGCGCAGCGAGAGCGGCACCGCTTCGCCAAGGCCGACGACGCCCTCCTCCGAGCGCAGGCGCAGCAAGACCATCTCGCGCTGCTCGAGCCGGCCCCGCGCGGTCACGTACGGCCGTCGGAACGGCAGTGCGTATGGGATCGCCTCGGCGGTGGCGAGCTTCACTCCCACAGCCTTGCACTCGCGGCGCGCCCCGGCACGACGAGCGCCCCCGCCGGGTTCAGCTGGCGATCAACAGCCCGACGGCAACCAGCAGGCTGAAGGCCGCGAGCACGGCGCCGGTCTGGGCCAGGGCTGCGTTGAGGGCGGGCCCGTCGGTGCGGTTGCTCATCGCCCGCATCGGCTTGACGGCCAGCGGCAGGGCCAGCAGCCCGATCAGCGGCAGCGCGCTCGCGCCGCTGCCGGCCAGCGAGACCGGCAACAGGACGAAGGCACCCAGAACCAGCAGCCGGTAGAGCATCACCGCGTTGCGGCGGCCCATCCGCACCGCCAGGGTCATCTTGCCGGCCCGCCGGTCGGTCTCCAGGTCGCGGACGTTGTTGACGACGAGGATCGCCGTGGAGAGGAAGCCGACCGCGATCGAGAGGCCCAGCGGCAGCGCGTCGAGCTGCTCGACCTGCACGTAGTAGGAGCCGTTGACGGCGACCAGGCCGAAGAAGAGGAAGACGAAGACCTCGCCAAGGCCGGCGTACCCGTAGGGCCGCGGCCCACCGGTGTAGAGGATGCCGGCGGCGATCGAGACGGCGCCGATCAAGAGGATCACCGCCCCGGCGACGGTCGCCAGGTAGATGCCGCAGGCGACCGCGACCGCGAAGGCGACCCAGGTCGCGTTCAGTACCCGCTGCGGGGTGACCAGGCCGGCCGAGGTGACCCGCACCGGTCCCAGCCGATCGGCGGTGTCGGCGCCGCGGCGGGCGTCGGAGTAGTCGTTGGCGAGGTTGGTGCCGATCTGGATGAAGATCGAGCCGACCAGGGCGGCGAGGAAGGCGCCCCAGCGGGGCAGGTGGCCGACCCACTCGACCGCCGCCGCGGTGCCGACCAGGACCGGCGCGATCGCCGCCGGCAGCGTCCGCGGCCGCGCCGCCATCAGCCAGATCCTCATCGCGCGCCCTCTGTCCCGGCGCTGCTCATGATCGCCGCGGGAACTTCGAGAACTCGGGTGGGCGCTTCTCCTTGAAGGCCTCGCGCCCCTCGGCCGCCTCCTCGCTGCCGTAGAAGAGCAGGTTGGCGTCGTGGGCCAACTGCTGGATCCCGGCGTAGCCGTCCTCGTGAGCGTTGAAGCTGGCCTTGACGAGACGCAGCGAGAAGGGGGAGAGGGCGAGCATGTCGCGGCACCAGGCGACGGTCTCGCGCTCGAGCTCGTCGAGCGCGACGACGGTGTTGACCAGCCCCATCTCGCGTGCCTCCTCGGCGTCGTACTGGCGACAGAGCAGCCAGAACTCCTTCGCCTTCTTGGTCCCGACCAGGTCGCGCAGCAGGGAGGCGCCGAAGCCGCCGTCCCAGGAGCCGACCCGCGGCCCGGTCTGGCCGAAGCGAGCGTTGTCGGCGGCGATCGTCATGTCGCAGCAGACGTGGAGGATATGGCCGCCGCCGACCGCGTAGCCGGCCACCATCGCCACGATCGGCTTCGGCAGCCGCCGCATCTGCACCTGCAGGTCGGTGACGTGGAAGCGGCCGACGCTGGCGCCCTCGGGCATGTAGCCGGTGTCGCCGCGGACCTGCTGGTCGCCGCCCGAGCAGAAGGCGCGCTCACCGGCGCCCGTGAAGATGATCGCGCCGATCTCGGCGTCCTCGCGGGCCAGCTCCAGGGCGGAGGAGACGTCGATCAGCGTCTGCGGCCGGAAGGCGTTCAGCACCTCGGGCCGGTCGATCGTGATCTTCGCGATCCCGCCGCCGGTCTCGTAGCGGATGTCTTCGTACTCGCCGGCGCTCATCCACTCGATCGGCGCGTACAGGTCCGCTTCCGGCGGTGCTTGCTTGTGGCGCTGGGACAAACGATCCTCCAAGTCCGGGGTTCAGACGCGGGGCAACGATAGCCAGCGGGCCGCGTCTCGTAACGTTCGCCGGCGATGAAGCTCGACGACTGGCTCGCGCAGCGCTCGCAAAGCTGCCCCGACCGCACGGCCCTGCTGGCCGACGGCGCCGAGGTCACCTACGCCGAGCTGGAGGCCGAGGCGACCTGGGTGGCGCGGCGCCTCGCCGCCCACGGCGTCCGCCGCGGTTCGGTGGCGGCCCTGACCATGCACGCCCGCCGCGAGCAGGTGGTGCTGGTCCACGCGCTGATGAAGATCGGCGCCGCCCTGCTGCCGCTCAGCCCGCGCCTCACCGACGCCGAGCGAGACGCCCTGATCGCCGCCGAGGAGCCGATCGTCGACCTCGACGACGCCGGCGAGCTGACCCAGACCGAGGCCGACATGCCGCTGCTCGGCGAGCATGACATGGACGACGTCTGCGCCCGCGTCCTCACCAGCGGCAGCACCGGCTCGCCGCGCCCGGTCGGCCTCAGCTACGGCAACTTCCTCTGGAGCGCGGTCGGCTCCGCCTTCAACATCGGCGTCGAGCCCGAGGACCGCTGGCTCTGCTGCGTGCCGCTCAGCCACATCGCCGGCCTGGGCATCGTCATGCGCTCGGTCATCTACGGCACCACCGCCGCCGTTCACGACGGCTTCGACGTCGACCGCGTCGCCGCTTCGCTGGAGGAGGAACGGATCACCCAGCTCTCGTTGGTGACGACGATGCTGACCCGGTTGCTCGACGCCGGCGCCGACCTCTCCGGCCCGCGGGCGATCCTGGTCGGCGGCGGCCCGGTTCCCGAGGAGCCGCTCGAAGAGGCGATCGCCAAGGGCGCCACCGTGGTCCAGACCTACGGCCTCACCGAGACCTGCTCGCAGGTGACGACGCTGGCCCCGGCCGACGCCAAGCGAAAGCTCGGCTCGGCGGGCCGGCCGCTGCTGACCACGCACCTGCGGATCCAGGACGGCGAGATCCTCATCCAGGGGCCGACCGTCGCCCCCGGCCGCGCCGACGCCGACGGCTGGCTGCACACCGGCGACCTCGGCCGCATCGACGAGGAGGGCTTCCTCTACGTCGAGGACCGGATGGACGACCTGATCGTCAGCGGCGGCGAGAACGTCGCCCCGGCCGAGGTCGAGAAGGTGCTGCTGCGCCACCCCGAGGTCGCCGACGCGGCGGTGATCGGCCGCGAGGACCCGGAGTGGCAGCAGGCCGTGACCGCCGTGGTCGTGCTGGAGAGCGGCTCCGACGCCACTCCCGACGACCTCCGCCGCCACTGCGCCGAGTCGCTGGCCGGCTTCAAGGTGCCGAAGCGGGTCGAGCTGGCGGCGGCGCTGCCACGCACTCCCTCCGGCAAGCTGATGCGCAGAGCGCTCCGATAGCCTGCCCGCCCATGCGAACCGACGACATCTTCTACGACAAAGACGCCGATCTCGGGAAGCTCGACGGCAAGACCGTCGCGATCCTCGGCTACGGCTCCCAGGGGCACGCTCACGCCCTCAACCTCAAGGACTCCGGCGTTCAGGTCGTGGTCGGGCTGCGGCCGGACTCCGCCAGCCGCGCCAAGGCCGAAGAGGCCGGCATCGAGGTTCTCGACGTCGCCGCCGCGGCGGCCCGCGGCGACCTGGTGATGGTGCTGCTGCCCGACGAGCGGCAGGGTCAGGTCTGGCGCGAGGAGATCGCCCCCGGGATCGAGCCCGGCAACCTGCTGCTGTTCGCGCACGGCTTCTCGATCCACTTCAACGAGATCGAGCCGCCCGAGGGCGTCGATGTCGGCATGGTCGCCCCGAAGGGTCCCGGCCACCTGGTCCGTCGCCAGTACGAGGAAGGCAACGGCGTGCCCTGCCTGATGGCCGTCCACCAGGACGCCAGCGGCACCGCCCACGACCTCGTTCTCGCCTACGCCTCCGGGATCGGCGGTGGCCGCGCCGCGGTCATCGAGACCTCCTTCAAGGACGAGTGCGAGACCGACCTCTTCGGCGAGCAGGCCGTCCTCTGCGGCGGAGCCTCGGAGCTGGTCCGGGCCGGGTTCGAGACCCTGGTCGAGGCCGGCTACGACCCCCGCCTCGCCTACTTCGAGTGCCTGCACGAGCTGAAGCTGATCGCCGACCTGATGTACGAGAAGGGCATCCACGGGATGCGCTACTCGATCTCCAACACCGCCGAGTACGGCGACATGACCCGCGGCAAGCGCGTCATCGGCGAGCCCTCCCGGGCAGCCATGAAGGAGATCCTCGGCGAGATCCAGTCCGGAGAGTTCGCCCGCGAGTTCATCGGCGAGAACGAGGCCGGCAACGAGAACTTCGACCGCATGCGCCAGGAGGGGGCCGACCATGAGATCGAGAAGGTCGGCAAGGAGCTGCGGTCGATGATGCCCTGGATCGATCAGGAGTTCTAGAAGGTCCTCGGGATGGGGGCGCGGGGGAGCCGTGACCCCCTCCCCCGAAGACCGTCGCGCAGCTGGGTCGCACCTGGCGATCCGTAGCGTCGCCGCTTGAGCCTTCGTGGGAGGGGGTCACGGCTCCCTTCCGTCCAGATACCGCAGATCTTCGGGACTCCGGGTTCCGGGGCATCACCCCACGGGGTTGTCGAGTGGCTAGGGACTACACCCACTGGGGCACTCAGTGGCTAGGGACCAGACGCTCGGCCCGTTGGCTAGGGACACAGGTCCTGGAGAGACGTGC